>CBEUWV010000242.1:0-3571 GCA_965546895.1 uncultured bacterium | reverse complement strand
CCACAAAAGACGGCTTTTTATCAGCTTTCGGAAATGATTAGTCAGTAGCCAGTTCTTCCTTATCGATAAACTTCCATCCGCCTATTATGGAAGAGGTGACTCCTCGCCGTTCAACGTAATCATGGTAAAAGACCAGATAAATATGGATAATGGCAAAGATGATGAACAGCCACATCAGAATATGGTGGATGTGACGGGCATTGTTGTCGCCACCAACCAGGGGCACAAACCAGGCGAATAATTTTGGAAACCATGAATGACTCATGGCCGTATACATTCCAAAGCCTGTCAGGCTTTGGAAAATGAATGCAATAAATGTGAACAGATAGGTGGTACTCGCCAGCATATTATGCCCGATGGAGTCAATCGGGGTATTCTCAATATGCAGAATATCCACTTTCAGAACATTAAAAATCTCTTTCCACTGGCTTTTCTTGTAAGGAATATACATTTTCCATCTGGAATATTTATTCCCGACAAAAGCCCAGTAGAGACGCAAAAGAAAATTGAAAAAGAAGAGATAGGCAAACAGGAAATGCACGAAACGGTTGATGCCGAACCAATAGTTAAAGGATGCTTCTGTTCCTTTTTGAATCGCCAGAGGCTGTCCGATAAAGTATCCGGTAATGCACAGGGCAACTATCGAAATGACGTTTACCCAGTGAAAGATACGTACCGGCAATTCCCAGACATAAACTCTTTTTATTTCACTCATAGCTCATAATTTTCGCAGGCAACGTTGCATGTTGCCAGAGGTGTTTGTATATGAATCAGACACACCATATTAAAACGTCTGTATCTGATGTACATAGGTACCTTTTTCATCATAAAGATGAACAGCACATGCAATACACGGGTCAAACGAGTGTATTGTTCTGAGTATCTCAAGGGGTTTTTCCGGATCTGCAATAGGGGTGCCGATGAGTGAAGACTCATAGGCGGACCTGTTTCCATTCGGATCGCGCGGCGAGGCATTCCAGGTGCTGGGAACCACAAGCTGGTAATTATCAATCAACTTATCCTTAATAACAATCCAGTGTGCCAGGGCGCCACGTGGAGCTTCAGATAGTCCTACTCCTTTGGCTTCAGAAGTCCACGTATCTGGATCCCAAAGCGAATTATCGTGGGTACGGGTATCTCCGTTCTTGATATTTGCGATTAATTGATCAAAGATTTCCAGTGCCCATCCCGAAACCAGTTTTGTTTCCAAACCACGGGCAGCTGTCCTTCCCAGCGTTGAGAAGAGTGCGGTAACCGGAACATCCAAATGTTTCAATGCAGCATCAACGACCTCTTTAAATTCTTCATGGCCCGAGGCATATCCGACAAGCATGCGCGCCAACGGTCCTACCTCCATCGGATGGCCTTTCCATCTCGGGGTTTTCAGCCAGGAATACTTACCCTCCACATTTAACTGCTCATAGGGAGGCTCCGGACCTGTATAGTTCAGATTGGTCTCCCCGTCCCAGGGGTGTTTCCCGGACTGATCGCCATCTGAATAATCATACCAGGAATGTGCAATATATTCCTGTATCTGCTCAGGATCTGTACCGTCTACTTCTAGAACCTCATTCAGGTTGCGGTTGAAGATGATCCCGCGTGGGAATTTAAATTTGCTGACATCTGCAAAACCGTTCATGGGCAGGTCACCATAGGCCAGGTAATTGGGCAAACCGCCACCAATCGCTCCCCAGTCATTTTTATAGAATGATGCAACAGCAAGTAAATCGGGAATATATACCTGTTCCACAAAGGCTTTTGCGTCCTGTAACAATTTCTGGACCATGGCAAAACGCTCAGCGTTCAGTGCATTGGATTCATTAAGGTTGATGGCACACGGAACACCCCCGACAAGATAATTCGGATGCGGGTTTTTCCCACCGAAGATGGTATGTACCTTCACAATTTCCTTTTGCCATTCCAGCGCTTCGAGATAATGTGCCACACCGATCAGATTGACCTCTGGTGGTAATTTATAGGCTTTATGCCCCCAGTACCCGTTCTGGAAAATTCCCAACTGACCGCTTTCGACAAACTTTGTCAACCGTTTCTGCAGATCACTGAAGTAACCCGGAGAATTCTTAGGCCAGTTTGAGAGGGATTGTGCAATCTTTGCCGCTTCTGCCGGATCGGCTTTCAGGGCAGATACAACATCTACCCAGTCCAGCGCATGAAGATGATAAAAGTGAACGACATGGTCATGCATATACTGAGAGGCGAACATCAGATTTCTGATCATTTCAGCATTGGGAGGAATTACAATACCCAGAGCATTCTCAACAGAACGTACCGAAGCCAGAGCATGTACAGTGGTACAGACACCGCAGACTCTTTCGGTAAAAGCCCAGGCATCTCTGGGATCGCGGCCTTTGAGGATCTTTTCAATACCCCTGACCATCGTGCCTGAAGAGTAGGCATCGACGATCTTGCCGTCTTTGATTTCGACTTCTACACGCAAATGTCCTTCAATGCGTGTAATTGGATCAACAACAATTCTTGTAGCCATGATGACCTCCTGTTTTATTCATTTTCTTCTTCAAGGTTCAATTTACCCTCCCGGATCAATTTTCTTTTTCGGATATTGGTAACCACTGCATGTGCGGTTATACCTGCCACAGTAGCAGCACCGATAGCCAAGCCAATATCATCGGCTGTAGTTTCGACACCAAATCCCGGGAAGCTGGAAAGATGCTGATAGAATGGACCATTGTCCCAGAAGTTTGCCTCGCTGCATCCGATACAAGGATGACCGGATTGAATGGGGAAGCTGGTTCCTTCATTCCAGCGAATAACACCACACGAATTGTATGTCACCGGTCCGCGGCATCCCATTTTATACAGGCAATAACCGCGTTTTGCATTTTCATCATCAAACGATTCGACAAACAATCCGGCATCAAAGTTCGGCCTGCGGTAGCAAGTATCATGAACCCGGCGTGAATAGAATGCCTTGGGGCGTCCCAAACCGTCGAGTTCAGGAATACGGTCAAAAGTAAGCAGATGGACAACCACCCCGGCCATCACTTCGGCGATCGGTGGACAGCCCTGAACATTAATCAGGGGTTTTCCGTGAATGAGCCGTTTTATGGGTGTTGCCCCTGTGGGATTGGGGGCTGCACCCTGTACACAACCCGAGCAGGCACAATTACCCCATGCAACAATGGCTTTTGCCCCTTTGGCTGCCTCATCCAGAATCTCATGCGCCGAACGTCCCCCAATGCAGCAATAAGCATCATTCTTCGTTGGAATAGATCCTTCGACCATCAGGATATATGCCCCGTTGAATTTCTCCATCGTCTGATGAAGATTCTCTTCAGCCTGGTGACCGGCTGCAGCCATCAGCGTCTCGGTGTAATCCAATGATATTTTGTCCAGTACGATATCCGCTACTATCGGATGTGACGAACGGATAAAGCTCTCACTGCAGCAGGTGCATTCCTGAAAATGCAACCAGATGACCGGCAGACGGGATTTCGTTTCCATGGCCCGTACAATTTGGGTGACCCCACTGTATTCAAGCCCCATCAACGCTCCCATCATTCCGCAAAATTTAAGGAAATCACGACGCGAA
>CBEUWV010000241.1:0-3574 GCA_965546895.1 uncultured bacterium | reverse complement strand
GGCCGATTTCCGCTCTTGCCCTTTTCTGAACCATTCACCATCCACTATTCACCATTCACGGCAGCTTTGCTGCCTTTCATTTTCACTTCCACCCACTATCCGATCCTGATGATGTCCCCGGTGCCCACTACCTCCAACAGCGGGTTTCTCCATTGAATGACAGGAGTGATCGCTGCCGGGCATTCTATTCCCTGCTTCAGTGATAGTCCGAGAAGCTCTTCGTCAGTCAGGGTTTTCAACGGCCCGGAAATAAGATATACGGGGATTCCCGATCTGGTTGCCATTGCAACCAGAGCCCTTGTGCCGCTCCGATTTACGAACCAGCTGGAACTGACAGCATCACATCCCAGAACGACAGCCTGCGTTTCCGGCACCCGGCTGAAGTAAGGTCCATCTGCCCAAAGAGAAGAAATCACACCTGGAATCTTTGCCAACGATTCCGCCATAGACTGCCCCTCCCCATCAGGGGCGCACAATGCAACGTCCACTTCGAGAGAACGCTTCAACATTGTCAGTGCTTTCAGTACCATCCCGGAACAGCTGTACACGGACACACGGTTTATACTCTCAGGGAAAAGCCTGCAAAACGATTCCAGAATGAGACGTTCCTGCTCCTCCATTTGATGGCGAAACTTGTTCAGAGATTTCTCTGAAAGCTTGTTTTCTGAAAAAAATCTTTGGAGATTGACAAAACAGGCCATCCCGCTGTGAACCTCCCGCAATTGGAGAAAAGCATCTTCAGAAACAGCATTCCCAGAGGCCACCTCAAACGACAGCCAATCCAGGGTTTTTTCAAGAAGTACACTGGAACCGCTTTGTCTGTCACTGAGAATTTCTTTGAACATCTGCCCCGTCCAGATTCAAAGTGATACGAAAATGAGCCCCCTCCCCGCAGGGAACAGCTTTGATCTCACCCCCCATTTCATGCATGAATTCTCTTGAAATAAATAACCCCAATCCCGTTCCACTTTCTCTTGTAGAGAAATAAGGCTCAAACACCTTTCCCACGTTTTCAGCAGGGATTCCTTTTCCATTGTCCCGGTAGTCCATAATTGCCTTTGTTCCGGAGTGACTGATCTCTATTTTCACCTTCCCGGATTCACCTGTAAAGCTGTAGGTATTTTCCAGGAGGTTCCCTACTATCCGCGTCAATTTCAAGCTGTCTCCTTTTACTGTCACTTCAGGGCCTGTGATGTTCACGGATAGATTGGGGTAGGTTTCCACAAGAGAAGCAACAGCTTCTTTCAAATGGATGGGTCGAAGCCTTCCTTCTGAACTTCGGGAAGCCCTGACAAGATCCGAGAACTGTTCCGAAATGGCTTTCAGTTCTTCCGTTTTCCTGAGAATATTCTCAACCGCCCGGGGAATCAGTTCCACCAATTTCCGGGGGTCCTTTTTCGCCATGGATTCAAGCAGTTCAGCATTCAATCGTATTGGTGTCAGCGGGTTTTTGATATCGTGAGCAACCTGTCGGGCCATATCACCAATAACAGACAATCGGCTGGCCCTGACAATGTCGGTAACATCATCCACAATTACAACATGACTTTTGTTCTCAAGCTTCACAGTTGAAATCTGGTAGGTCCGTCCCTTAAGCACGAGTTCTGTTTTGAACAGTCCCTCCCGGGACAGCAGTCCACCGGTCACCTGTGGAGGCAGTTGACCGAAGAGGGGGTTTGATGCGACAATCTCTCCCTCCCTTCCCACAAGCGCCACAGCCGATGAAACATTGGCCAGCAAGGCCTCCAGGTTGAGCCGCTGGTTCTTCAGTGAAAGTGCCATTTCTTCCATGGTAGAGATGAGGGTCCCCATTTCATCATCATATTCATAGGAAATGTCTACACTGTATTCCCCTCTGGAAATACCCTCTGAGGCTTCGGCCAATGACAGGATCGGGCTCACAATTTTTCGGGTAAGAAAGGCGGAAATCAGGAACGAAACCAGGAGAAACAGGACCAGTACAACCACCATAGCCCTGGCTCCGTTGAGAAAGGGGGCCGTTTCCCAACTACCGATCGGCCGGATCTGGAGAACAGCAGCCGGGTAATGGCTGAGCACAAGAGGAATGTATAGAAACTCACCTTCAAGAAATGGGTCCCGTTTTCCAGGTATTGTTGACTTGAGATAGGTCGGGTAATCCAGCAGCACCGAAGCCTGCAGATGGTTGGTACTGAATGCAACCAGGCCTTCACTGTAAAGGGAATAATCTCCGTGTATCAAAGTTTTAAGGAAACCAAGATAACTATCTGAAATCAATGTCTCATCCCGCTCCAGCAGATGGCTGGCAATGTCCGCTGTTCGATAGAGCCCTTCTTTGGAAACGCTGCGTGTAAAGGATCTGGATTGAAACATTACCAGGATTCCCATCAAAGTGAGAAAACCGGTCAAAACCGCAAACTGACCCAATACTGTCCGTGCAAACAGCCCCCGGTTACCCGAACTTGACATCCTTGAAAAACTGACGTACAGGATCATGCCCAAGAGGATGAGGAAAGCAAGATCTGAAAGAAGCTGGAAAACAGTCGGTTTCACAATTGTCAGCACTTCCTTCCCGCCTGATCTGAGGACTTGAAAACTGCCGCTGTATTTCCCTTCCGGTTTCAGAAAGGGCAAGGTGTAGATGTCCGCGGATAAGCGTAATGACAAGATTCCATACTTGAATGGTGCAGTCCCGGCCACCACGCGCCGCTGCCCTCTTCCCGCAGGTAGAATCTCAACAGAATGCTCCGCAGGGAGACTCATCACTTCCGGTAGACCCCGTGAGTAAACGGTGAGAATTTCTCCCACCTGGTTGAAATAAACCGCCTCGAAATCATATCTGGAACCCACCATGCCTGAAGACCTCAGATAATCCAGTAAATCACGGAACCCCTTTTCTTCAGCAGTCTTAAGGTAGCGGTCCAGATCCTGAAATGCCTGATCCTCAATTTTAGCGGCTTCAGTTTCACTCTCCGCTACCAGTTTTCGCATATGCAACCATGTGTCCCCGTACACTGTCGCAATAACCAGAACCGCAACTGTTGAAATCAATAGAACCGATTGCCACGGTTTTTCCAGGCGCTGCGAAAAAAAGGCCGCAGCAGCAAATAATGAACAAAGTAAAAAAGCCGGTATTGAAAAAAACAGTGTAAACAGCAGGATGGGAATAGAGAGCCAATGAAGTCGGGTGGTTGAAAAAAATGCGCCCGCAAACAACGCCAAGCCAAAGATTGACAGTCCCGGACTATGGTACAACGATTCATAAAACTGGAATGCATTGAATCCCTGCTGAAAGAGGACAACAAAGAAAAGCGCCATGAAACCGGCAAAGAGCGGGTTCAGCCAATGCTGAAATGCGGGAAGGCGTGGGCTCCTTAGATACAGTGTACCGGCAAACAAAAAGAGATAGGCTGGTAAGGGAGAAATAACGATTTGTATCAATAAAATCAGCCCGAACAGTGTTGCCGCCCACTGGCTTCCCACCGCAATCAGGCCGAGCAGAGCCAGCGCCAGCAAAACCACCAGTGAACCGCCCGGACTGCTTTTTTGGGGCACGAGATGATGCCCCTGGACTACTCCAACCGTTCCGATCTGA
>CBEUWV010000240.1:0-3599 GCA_965546895.1 uncultured bacterium | reverse complement strand
ATCCCCCCTCTTACCCCTCTGCGCCTCTGCGGTGAAATCCCTTCGGGAAGAGTTGGAGGATTTTCCTCCACCAACAGCAACTATTCCTGTTTGGTGAGTTGTCTCACATTTGTTCAGAAAAGAACCCTTCTCCCTTGCGTTTTATAAGCATATGCGCATATTATACTGCAACCCGACAGGCGGGAATAAATCGTTCGGTAACGAGGTTTTTTGTTCGCCGGAAAGCAGCAAAACACCAACCGGGACAGGAGGAAACATGAGAAAAATACAACAGATGATTATGGTGGCACTCGTCCTATTCTTCTTCAGTGCATTCACAACGAGTGCCGGAGCAGCAGTGAGCGGAGGGAAGAATTACGTATTACCACACATCCCTTCAGAACGTACCACATGGGATTGCCTGCTGATCGTGGATAACCTCCAGGGGTCGGACGCCAGTTTTGATCTGAAACTGTTCAACGACGCAGGAGATTCCGTATTTACGGATAACTTCACGCTTGGAGCATTCGGCTATCGTGAAATCAACCTGTATGATGCTCGATTCCCCGACAGCAGTTCCGGACTGATTCAAGTACCTGATGCCTCAAGCCTGTCGTTCCGGGTGGTATACCGGAATCGAAACTATGGCGGAGTAGCCGAATTCCGGTTGACCGAAACAGCCGCTCCAATACTGGCATACAACTTTGGCACCTACAACCAGGCCCTTACATGGAAAGGACTGGCTGTGGCCAACACGGCGGAACAGGCGACAATTGTTAAGTTTTCTGCAGTCGACGGGAATGCACAGATTCTGGGTTCATTCAGTCGATCAATACCGGCTCACAGTCGAGCAGCTTTTGTACTGAATGACGCTGACGCGTTCGGTATTGATTTCCCATGGGACCGCTGTGTCAGAGTCTACGCATCTGCGTCAGTATCTCTGGCAGGGTTGAATATTTCCGGTATCCAGAATGAAAAGCTGCTATTCACTCAGGCAGTTCCCGCAGATAGAGTGCCCTCCACTGGCGGGAGCGCAACGAATGATTATGTGGTGATCGCGTGGAATGACCTTGGGATGCATTGCTATGACGATGATTTTTCCACTTTTTCTATACTGCCTCCGTACAACAACCTCTGGGCACAGGTAATCCACAAAGGCGCTACGCCCGAGATAGTCACGAGTGGAGTTACGGTCACATACGCATTTGAAAACAACACGACATCCGTTGGAAAAACAAATTTCTGGAGCTACGAAGACAAGCTCTTCGGCGTACAACTTGCTCCGGATACCGGCTTGAAAGGAAAACGTCTTGCGGACCAGATGGATGCAACGAACGATCATTTCATTGCGGAAGGAATCCCCTTGACGCAATACAATGACGATGGAAGCGTTAATTACTACCAGACCGCCATTGTCACAGCAAAAGACGCGGCCGGAAACATTCTAGCCCAGACGAGGACAATTGCCCCTGTGTCCAATGAAATGCACTGTTCCAACTGTCATGAGGACAATGGTGTAGAGGGGATTTCCACCGGCTTTTACCGAACCAATATCCTGATCCTGCATGACCAGAAAGAAGGAACCCACCTGATGGACAACCGGCCAGTGCTATGTGCTTCCTGCCATACCTCCAACGCACTGGGAACAACCGGATCTGAGGATGATCTGTCGCACGTTATCCACATGAAACACAGGGACAAAGTCCCCAATGGCATCAATGGGTGTTACAACTGCCACCCGGGCCCGGATACCCAGTGTCTGCGCGGCACGATGTTCCAGCAGGGCATGGATTGCACCAACTGCCACGGTACCATGGCGGATGTAGGTAACGGCTCCCGCGAACCGTGGCTGGACGAACCCAATTGCGGTAATTGCCATGAATATGGAACACCTCAGAACAGGTTGTTTCGCCTCACGACCGGTCACGGCGGCATGTATTGTGAATCCTGCCATGGCTCCACTCACGCAATTCTTCCCTCAGGGTACGCGCCAGACAATCAACAGAATATCCTGCTGCAGGGAAACGCAGGGGCCCTTGGAGACTGCTCCGTCTGCCACACCGATGGACGAACCGGTGAGAACCCTCATGTGGCAAGCCCCCACCCGGAAGGATGGAAACATGACCATGGAAACTACGTGGAACACAACGGATACACGTCATGTGCAACATGCCACGGCTCCGATTACCGGGGCGGCACCAGTGGCGTGTCCTGCTATCAATGTCATAATGGTCCAAGTGGAGATGACTGATTCCACCGGCTTATAATTGCACTTGAAATGGGCAGGGATTGGTCCCTGCCCATCTTTTTATGTCTTTTGGTTTCTTCATTGATTGCAGCCCCTTCACCCCACTCACAACAATCACCGTCTCGCCTCACACAGTGATATCATATCTGTTGGGGATAAGACCGAGCCCCTTACACGCTCATGGAGGAAACATGCCCGGAGTGTCCGTGATTATGCCGGTGAAAAACCAGGAAGACTATATTGAGGTCGCTCTCCAATCAGTTATCGACCAGGAATTCAATGACATTGAAATTATTGTCGTCAATGATGGTTCCACAGATTGCACCGCGAACAAACTCTCCTCCTTTCTGCATGATGACCGACTTCAAATTGTCGAATTGCCAGAGTCGCGGGGAATTGTCACCGCTTTGAATACTGGGCTCGCCGCCGCAACCGGGGATTTTGTCGCCAGAATGGACGGCGATGACATCATGCACCCTGCCCGTATCCGGAAACAGTACGAATTTTCGCGATCTAACCCCGATGTCGATCTGTGCGGCTGTTGTGTCACCTGCTTCACGGATAGCGGCCCCGTTTCCCAGGGAGTTCACAACTTTCAGGAATGGCATAATTCCCTCCTGACAAGTGCGGAAATGCGCCGAAACATTTACGTGGACAGCCCCATGGTTCATCCAACTTTTTTTGCCGCCAGATCTTTCTTCCGTCGTATGTGTGGATATCAGGATACCGGGTTTGCCGAAGACTATGATTTTATTTTCCGATCGATTTTCTCCTGTGCAAAGCTTTCCAAGCTGCCCGAGAAACTTCTGCTGTGGCGGGATCATCCGAACCGGGAAATCAGGACCAATCCCGACTTAAAAAAGGACCGCCTATTCCGGCAGAAGGCCCATTTCTTCATGAAATTTGATCCCTTGGCAAATCGGCCTCTCTATCTTTTTGGAATCTGGCGATACGGAAAATCTATTCTTGACGCATTGCTGGGAGAAGGACTGCAAATCAGGGGCGTTGTCGACCCGTCTGAAAAGCGGCTTGCCAGCGGTGTCAGGGGGCTTCCTGTTTTTGACATGTCAGTGGCGTTGCCGAAAACATCCGTCATTATCAACGCTCTCCCGATTTCCGGGCATCCTGTCCCGGAAGCCTCCGCCTTTCTCGCGGACAAAACCGTCCTGAACTGGGTACTCTGATTACGCGAATCGGCGCAATCAGAGTATTGAATGTTAAGCGATAAATGGTAAATAAAAGAAAAAAAAGAGTGAGCGTTTCGCGTGGCCGTGGGGGAAATTAACGAACCGGGCATTCTCCGTCCTTTCTGAACTCTTCACCCTTCACTCTTCACTCTTCACTCTCCACCCATCACCCATCACTCTCCACC
>CBEUWV010000239.1:0-3641 GCA_965546895.1 uncultured bacterium | reverse complement strand
GATGGAAATATCACGTCCATTGTTTATGGAACCAAATGAATGCAGCGAAACAGCGGTGGGGAATGAAACTCCAACTGCAAATCCAACCAGCGAAAATGGCCAGATCGCAAACAGAAAAACCTGTCCATACGCCATCGCCGCACCGGGCATTACATCGGCAAGGACCGGCATCGCGCGAATCCACAACACCCCGCCAACAGCAAGAGCGTCGGTGAGAACCAGCATGAAAATAAAGAGGGGAAATGGGCGGGAAACCCTTTCAGACAGCCGGGATCCGACCATCGCACCTGCGAACACACCCAAAAGCCAAAGTCCCAGACCGATTCCGAAGGAAAGTTCGTTCCCCCACGCCACAACCATCAATTCACGGAGAAGTACGACCTGCCCGATAAGCGCGAAAAGACCCAGTGAAAAGAAAACAGGGAGAATTCCGCCTTTTCCTTTGTTGCTATGATTCATTGAGGCAGAACGCATTACCGCCTCCCGTGGCCCATTCAGGCCTGATTATCAATGCACTGCCAATGCCCAGGCCGGAACGCTGGAAGCTGTAATCCCCCAGAAATGGGGCATTACATACAGCACAACGAGAATCGTAAGTATAACTCCAACCACGTCTACCCAAATTCCGGCTTTTATCATCTGGGGAATCGTAATTTCTCCACTACCGAACGCCACCGCGTTGGGTGGTGTCGCCACCGGTAGCATGAAGGCCAGAGACGAACAAATAGCCACCGCGAGAATCAGCACGTAGGGATGGAATCCCATTGCCACAGCTACGCTTCCTACAATGGGAATCATCAGTGTGGCAGTGGCAGTATTGGAAGTCATTTCCGTCAATGTAATTGTAACCAGTACAACCACGATCACCACTATCCCCAGACTGATACCGTCCATCCGGTTAAACTGAAAGGCAATGTATTTTGATAGTCCGGAAACAATAAACCCGTTCGCCAGCGAGAGGCCGCCACCAAACAATATGATGACACCCCAGGGTATTTTCAGCGCTGTTTGCCAATCCAGAAGGAAAATCCCCTTCTTAAAATCAGATGGGATCATGAACAGAACAACTGCCGCTGTCATGGCAATGGTGGCATCATCCAGGAATTTCAAAGCAGTAACATGAATAAACCCATGAAAGATCCAAGCAAAAACAGCACAAAGTCCCACGATAAGGATTACTTTCTCCTCCTTTTTCATTTTGCCAAGTTCAGCCAGTTCAGTCATGATAATCTCGCGGCCACCTGGTACAATTTCTCCTTCCATTTTAAATACGATACGGGTCAATATAATCCAGCATGCCGCCATCATGATTACGGCAATCGGCACACCCACTGCCATCCATTGCGCAAAGGTGATGGTCTGTCCGTATATCTTGTCCACCATCGCCACCATCACCGTGTTGGGTGGGGTCCCGATGATCGTCGCCATGCCGCCGATTGTGGCGGCAAAGGCGATGGCCAGCATCAGCGCCGTACCGAATGAACCCGCCTCTCCTTCCGAACGTGCTTTCTGTACTACCGCCATTCCAATTGGCACCATCATCACCGTGGTTGCGGTATTGCTCACCCACATGGACAAGAAACCGGCTGCAATCATGAATCCCAGGATAATGCGCCCGGGGCTGGCACCCACGAAACGGATTGTCTGTAGGGCCACCCGGCGGTGCAGCTCCCATCGTTCCATCGTTACCGCAATGAGAAAACCGCCGAGAAAGAGAAAAATTAGATGATTCGCATAAGGTGCCGCTGCCACCGCTGAGCTGGACACATGGAGCAGGGGAAACAAAACCAGTGGCAACAGCGAAGTGGCAGGGATGGGAATTGCCTCGGTAATCCACCAGACCGCCATCAATATCGCAATCGCCGCCACCTTATGCGCCTCCGGGGGAAAATCCGCCGGCCTCGGTAACAACAGAATCAATAGAAAAAGTATTGGCCCCATAAACAAACCGACGCGTTTACCTGAATTCATCACGCCTCCTCTTTCTGTAAACCAGTGAATCCAATCATTGGCAAAGTATTGTACTGATTCCATCATATCAAAAAAACGACTAACGGAAATCGGGAATGCGGTATAATTCAATCAAAGTCTTAGCGTAAACGGAGGCATTAAAATGAAAAAGACGCTCGTTATCAGTGCCATCATCATTGTTACAATTGTAATTATCATTCCAATCATTGCCTACTTTTCTCTCAAGAATAAGGATTTGCAGAAATGGGCATCTGAACGTATCGAATCCACAACCGGCATTCATATTTCCATGGAAAACTACAGTCTCTCCTTCCCCGCACGAATTCAGGTGCATAAATTATCTCTGAAAACGCCTGACGGCATTGAAGTCAGTGCGGATGAAGTTACTGTTCACCCATCCATGCTGAAACTCATCACTGGAAACCTCTACCTGAAATCCGTGTCCGTTACAGATGCTACCGTTACAATTCCCCTGGACAGAAAAATAAAGGTGGCAGCACCGAAAGAATCCGACCGGACAAAAACTGAGAAAGCGGAAACCACATCTGGAGAACTTCCCCTTGGAAAACTGGAAATACGAAATGCCACTTTCCGTGTCACGAACAGGGAGAAAACAACCGAAATCTCCGGGATTCACGCAACGCTGAATCCTGGAAGCGGGTTTCAACTGGCCATGTTCCCCGGTGACCCGGCAAACGAGCTGACATTGACCGGTACCCTTGGCGATAAGAGTGCCGTGAAGACCCTCAATGGCTCATTAAGCATCTCCAAAATTCAACCTCTGTTGAGGCTTCTGCCAGAAGGAAATATCCCCATTGAAAAACT
Source organism: uncultured bacterium (assembly GCA_965546895.1). Taxonomy (GTDB): domain Bacteria; phylum Acidobacteriota; class Holophagae; order Thermotomaculales; family Thermotomaculaceae; genus UM-FILTER-49-7. The sequence continues at coordinate 845 of CBEUWV010000239.1, read as the reverse complement.
TTCAGGAGCGGCAAAATTCTCAATGCAGACATCCGCTGACAAATTCACCTTTCACGGAACCCTCGACTTCCCCACTCTAAAAGTTCGAATGGATAAAGATGTAATTTCCTACCCCATAAAAGGAGAAATTAAGGGAACCGCATCAATGGACGGCAGCTTCGTAACGCTTGATCCTTCTACTATGACGGTTCGCGCCTCAACATTCAAACTATCGGGAAAGCTGATGCCGGATGCATCTCTTTCCTTCAAAGGGGATAAGCTGGACCTTCAGGGATTGACCGAACTGATCCCTCCTTCCCAGTCCCCCTTTCCGGAAGGCACCCGCTTTCAGGGAAATGTGCAATTGACCGGTACCGGTACAAATGATGGTGTTTCAGCCAATCTTCTTTTGAAAAATGACAAAATAACCCTCGGTGAAATGCCCCCGCTGAATCTCGCCGGGAAACTCAACGTAACAGAGAAACAGATTCGTATTGTCAACCTCTTGTTGAACAATGCACAGACAGACTTGACCATCAAGGGAACCATTGATCAGTATCTTTCCGATCACGGAACATCTCAGCTCAAAATCAATGGAAAAATGCTTAATCTGGATCAAAATTCAAAAAAAACGGACAAAACTGAACAAAACTCAAGGGAAAAAGCAAACAATTCGCAAAACGCCACCTCAAACAAGCCAATTCCTATCACTTACCCTGATTTTGAAGGAATGACCCACCACATTGATTGTACCCTCGGTTCCGTCATGCTGCCTGGACTGACAGTGTCCAATCTGAAAACCATTCTCATTGCCGGGGACAAAGGCACTTTTCTCAAAAAATGCATCGGCAAAACACTGGATGGCA
>CBEUWV010000238.1:0-3648 GCA_965546895.1 uncultured bacterium | reverse complement strand
AAAGAAATGATTCAGGGGGTCCTTGATTTTGGTGATACCCTTGTGAAAGAGATTATGACGCCAAGAACAGATATTATAGGCGTAGAGCAATCGTTGTCATATGAACAGCTTATAGAACTGTTTTCTTCGGGGAAACATTCCCGGATGCCTGTCTACCGCCATACAGTGGACGACATCATCGGGGTTGCCCATTTAAAAGATGTGATGGTCGCACAGGCTGAGACATTTACCCTGTCTGATTTCCTTCAGAAGCCTTTCTATGTTCCCGAAACAAAAAGAGTTTCCGGCTTACTCCGTGATATGCAGAAGGCAAGAACCAAAATGGCCGTTGTACTGGACGAATATGGAGGAACAGCTGGCATTGTTACAATTGAGGATCTTGTGGAAGAGATTGTAGGAGAAATTGAAGATGAACATGACAGTCATCATGAGGCGATTATACGCCTTCCGGGAAATTCTCTTCTGGTGGATGGCAAGTGCCCCCTGGAAGATTTAGAGGAAGAAACCGGTATTGAGCTTGAAATTGGGGAAATAGACACAGTCGGTGGCGCAGTCTTTAACATGCTGGGCAGGATTCCCGGGGAGGGAGATTGCGTGGAGTGGAAGGGTTTCAAACTTACAGTTGAAAAAATGAAGCGACGGCGCGTTCAAAGCGTTCGGATTGAAAGCATAGGACAGGACGAGGCCTCTTAACTAATAAGATAAAAAGGAATGGGAGAAATGAAAAAATTTGGAGTCGTTGCAATGATTGGTCGACCCAACGCCGGAAAATCCACGTTGCTGAACCATGTGATGAAACAGAAAATATCAATTGTCTCGGACAAACCTCAAACAACCAGAAACCAGATTTTTGGAGTTCTGACTGAAGAGGAAGCTCAAATTGTGTTTGTAGATTTGCCGGGTTTTCATAAGCCAATGTACGAAATGAACAAAGCAATGATGCAAACCGTTTACGATAGTCTGGATTCCTGCGATCTGATTCTATATATCCTGGATGCTTCTGTCCCAATTGGTGGGGGAGAAACATACTTACTGGAACAACTGAAGCCACGCAGTAAAGACGTAATCGTAGCGTTGAACAAGACGGACACCATTAAAAAATCTCGGGTACTTCCCTTGATGGAACGGTTGGCAAATGAGGGATTTGAAGCGGTGTTCCCTGTATCCGCACTCACCGGGGGCAACGTCGATGAGTTAATGAAGATTATTATCGAAAGGCTGCCGGAAGGCGAATTTCAGTATAAAGATGACGATTATACAAATATTTCAGAACGATTTTATGTGTCTGAAGTCATACGGGAAAAGGTTCTTCAGGAAACGCGGCAGGAGATCCCATACTGCACTTTTGTAGATATTCGTGTCATGAAAGTTGAGGATACTCATGTGGAAATTATGGCGGATATCATTGTGGAGAAAAAATCGCAAAAGCCCATTCTGGTTGGGCATCAGGCCGCTATGGTTAAAAAAATCAGAAAACTGGCACAAAAGGAACTGAAGGCATATTTTGAGAAGCCGGTTGACCTGGAACTTTTTGTGGTTGTAAAGGAAAACTGGCGGCAGAAACCACAGTTCATGAACCGGTTCAAGCAATAATTTATGGAATTATAGAATCGGTGATTGCCTTTACTTTAAGAAAACGTCGTGTTAGACTGGGCTGTCCTGTATTTGCAGGGTATTTTGAACAATTTATTTCAGGAGGTGGCTGATGCTTTCGAAGGAAAGGAAAACGGAGCTTATCGGCACTTTCGGGGTTCATGAAAATGATACGGGTTCCCCTGAAGTGCAAATCGCACTGCTCACAGAGAGAATTAACTATTTAACAGAACATTTCAAGGTGCATAAGAAAGACCACCATTCGCGCCGTGGTCTGTTGAAGCTGGTATCCCAGAGAAGAAAACTTCTTGACTATCTCAAAAGGAAAGAATTTAAGAGATATCGGGATATCCTGAACAAGCTTGGGTTGCGCAAGTAACTACAGGCAAACGGAGAATATATGGTACATACAGTTACTGCCGAAATCGGCGGAAAGACAATTACGATGGAAACCGGCCACCTTGCCAAACAGGCAGGTGGTGCGGTTTTAATTTCATGCGGTGACAGCCGGGTTCTGGTTACTGCGTGCGCCGCGCCAGAACCGAGAGAGAAGATCGATTTTTTCCCATTAACGGTGGACTATCGAGAGCACACTTCGGCGGCGGGCAAAATCCCAGGCGGATTTTTCAAGAGAGAAGGCCGGCCGTCCAAAAAGGAAGTATTGACCAGCAGATTGATTGACAGGCCTTTAAGGCCGCTGTTCCCGGAGGGATTTCAGAATGAAACCCAGGTGATAGCAAATGTGTACTCTTTTGACGGGGAAAATGAGACTGAAATGCTGGCGTTGACGGGTGCGTCTGCGGCCCTCTGCATTTCAGACATTCCGTTTGATACAACAATTGCCGGGGTTCGGGTAGGTTTGATTGACGGCCAGTTCGTTGTCAATCCTCTATATCCGGAAAAAGAAAACTCAAAGCTGGATCTTGTTGTAGCAGGAACCGATGACGCGATCGTTATGGTGGAAGCAGGGGCGAAAGAAGTCAGCGCGGCCACCATGGTTGAAGCGTTATCATTTGGCCATCAGCAGATCAGAAAGCTGATTGCCGCTCAGCGCGAATTGCAGGCGCTGGTGGCACCTGCGAAGTGGGAAGTTGCACAGAAAGTGTTCCCTGAAGGATTGGAAGAAAAGGTCAAAACTTTAGTTGGAAATCGCCTTCTGGAAGCTTTGCAGATTAAAGACAAGATCATGAAGTATGACGCTGTTCGAGTGTTGAAGAAGGAAATCAAAGAATCTTTTGAAGAAGAAGAGCAGTTTGAAGCAGGATTGATGTTTGACCAGGTCAAGGAACGCTTGTTTCGTGAAACACTGTTAAGCGAGGAAAGAAGGCTGGACGGACGGGCATTTGATGAGATTCGACCGATCACCTGTGAGGTTGGAGTTTTGCCCCGGACTCATGGCTCTGCCATCTTTACCCGGGGGGAAACCCAGGCACTGGTAATGACCACTCTGGGTACCTTTGGGGATGCTCAGATGATTGACGGGCTGGAAGGGGAGGAAGATGAAAAATTCATGCTCCACTATAACTTCCCGCCCTTCAGCGTGGGTGAAGTTAAATTTCTCAGGTCTCCCGGTCGCCGCGAAATCGGCCACGGGGCACTGGCAAAACGGGCCATTGAACCCATGATGCCCAACATGGAAGAAGATGACTTTCCCTACGTTGTACGCCTTGTGTCCGAGATTCTCGAATCAAACGGGTCTTCCTCAATGGCTACTGTTTGTGGTGGCGTTCTTGCCTTGATGGATGCCGGCGTGCCGTTGAAAAAACCCGTAGCCGGAATTGCAATGGGTATGGTGAAAGAGGGAGAAAAATACGCGATTCTTACAGATATTGCAGGGGAAGAAGATCACTACGGCGATATGGATTTCAAAGTGACAGGTACACGGGATGGAATTACCGCACTGCAGATGGATCTGAAGGTCAAAGGCCTGACCGAGTCACTGATGGGAGAAGCCCTTAATCAGGCGGTTCGTGCGTATAATGAAATCCTGGATAAGATTGCAGCAGCGCTGCCGGCTCCACGGGACAATTATTCTCCATATGCACCAAGGATCAC
>CBEUWV010000237.1:0-3660 GCA_965546895.1 uncultured bacterium | reverse complement strand
AAAAAGAAGTTTAAGTTTAAGTCTGAGTCTGAGTAAAGAAAGAAGTGTTCTGATCGGAAAGGGAGGGGGAAGTGATGGGTGACTTGTTATTTGCATGGATGTGGTCCTTCTCCCTTTGTGTTACATCTCCTTTCTGTCCTTCTTCCTCGGCGTCCTCAGCGAGCTCTGCGGTGAAATTCTTTTTCCCTTTCCCTGTTTTTTTCCGAATCCTTTTCCCACCGAATCACAAATTACAAATCACGGCAGCAGTGCTGCTACTCTTTCCCTCTCGCACTATTCCCCGGAATGGGCTACACTGGCTTTGAGCAAATACCAAACTGGTTGCAGGTCGATTTAGACCTGCAGCGGTGGAGAGAAAAAAAATATGGTGGATCGACAGTTTTTGTATCAGGAAAATCAGCAATATTTTGCCCAGTGTGGCCGGGGAATCGAGGAAATTACCGGTGAGGAATTGACGGAGTTGGGAGCAACAGGTGTTGAGCCGACGTTTCGGGGCGTTCACTTTACTGCCACACCAGGTGTTCTGTACGCTATCAATTACTGCGCGAGAATTCCAAGTCGCATACTGGCTCCCCTGACCCATTTCGCCTGCCACACTGAAAAAGTACTTTACAAAAAGACGATGGAAATAGACTGGTCCCGATTTCTGTCACCGGATCAAACTTTTGCCGTGTTTGCCAATGTTTCAGATAGCCAGATTAATCATTCCAAGTTTGCGGCACTCCGACTCAAGGACGCAATTGCAGACTATTTCAGGGAGAAAACAGGTGTTCGCCCAAGCGTGGATACCCGGGAGCCTGATCTGTGGATCAATCTGAATCTTCGGGACAATTTTGCCACCATCAGTGTGGATGCTTCTGGCGGTGCGCTCCATAGAAGGGGCTACCGAAAGTCCTCCGTGCTGGCACCGCTGCAGGAAACCCTTGCCGCTGCCATCCTCCGGTTTTCCGGCTGGAATGGGGAGACTCCCCTGGTGGACCTTATGTGCGGTTCAGGCACCATCCTGGCGGAGGCACTGATGGCTTATTGCCGTGTTCCGGCAGGATTCCTCCGGCAAAAGTGGGGCTTTTTCCGATTGCCCGATTTTGACGAGGCCCTGTGGCGGAAGGTAAAGCAGGATGCGGATGGCCGTGTTCGGCCCTGTCCGGAGGGCCTGATTCAGGGTTCCGATGTTGATGGACGCGCGGTGGATGCGGCGTGTGAGAACCTGGATGAGATCCCCGGTGGAAGCATGGTTCAGGTAAGACGCAGAGATTTCCATGACCTGAAAGGATTCAAGAATGTTACCATTATCACAAATCCTCCCTATGGCGTTCGCCTTGGAGAACAAAGCCAGGCGGAAATTACGATCCGGGAACTGGGCGATTTTCTCAAGCAAAACTGTACCGGCTCCACGGCCTGGATTATGTGCGGCAGTATCGGCCTGATGAAACACATTGGACTTCGAACCTCAAAACGGATCCCTCTATTCAACGGACCGCTGGAAACCCGGCTGGTAAAACTGGACCTGTATTAGGGAGAAGTGATGAGTGATGGGTGATGGGTGACAAAAGGCAGGGAATAAACATCATGCTCATCTTCGCCTCTGTTTGTTTTTCCGTCTATTTTTTCTTGCGGCCAGAGAAGGTTTGAGGTAAGGTAGTCTGGAGGTCGCAAAACGCGGCAGAAAAGAAACTGTACGAAAGGAACTGATGAATCCCATCTCAACACTCCGGCTGGAAAAAGACTTTATCAATACGTTGCCGCCTTTAACCTTCAAGGGTCGAATTTTCGAAGTGATGGATCGCGCCAGTGCAGATCGCATCGCACTGGAACTGATGGATCACAAGCTTCTTGGATTTGACACCGAGTCCCGACCTTCATTTCGAAAAGGCGTAAGCTACCCTGTGGCTTTGATTCAGCTCGCGACTGAGGAAACGGCATGGCTTTTCCGGCTTCGATTCTGTGGTTTTTCGGAGAACCTTCTGAAACTCTTGTCCTCCAAACATGTGAAGAAGGTGGGAATTGGGCTTCGGGACGATATTTCCCGGCTCAAAGAGATACGGGATTTTCAACCGGGAGGATTCGTGGAACTCTGCGACCTTGCCGCAGAAAAAGGCATCATCCAGGTGGGTGCCCGTCCTTTGACTGCCCGATACCTCCACCATCGCCTGATTAAATCCAGTCAGCGGTCCAACTGGGCGGCACCTACGCTAACGGAAAAGCAAAAATCCTACGCTGCCACAGATGCCTGGGTTTGCCTGAAACTCTACCCGAAGCTCCTTGCGGACACGCGCACATATGCTCCCACGAATGAAGATAAGGCTCCGGAATAGTCTCATTTCCCTTCAAGTCCTCAAATGCAGACAAACTGATTATTGAATACGATGGTCCCCTCTGTGGTAAGATTAGTGAAACATACGGCAAGAAATAGAAAAGGAGTTGTTTCATGGAATCCTACAGTATTTTCAGTGCGCCATTTTTATCTTTCTTTCATAAAGATTTTTACCGGGATGTTGGGAAAAAATGGGGAGGGAAAATTTTCGGCTACCTTATTCTGCTGCAGATGTTCTGCTGGGCACTCATTCTTCTCCATCTGCAAGGGGGATTCAGCGCATGGTTGAAAAATAAGGCTCCAAAACTGATCAATCAGATACCTCACATTTCAATTGTGAACGGAGAAGCATCAACCGATGTAGAGCAACCATATCGCATTGTTGACCCATTCAAAAAAGGACGGGTTCTTTTTGTGATTGACACCACCGGTTCGGTTACCGAGCTGGACGACAGTATGGAAATGGGCCTTTTAACGCGGGATCATCTGTACTTTCGCCAACGAAGCAACCTGAATGAGGTCCGCGTGTATGACCTGTCTAAGGTTGACCGGTTTGAATTGGATGCCACAAAAGTCAGCAATTGGACCCAGCTGATTCGCAGATGGATGATGCTTGCGTTTTTCCCATTTGCAGTGCTGGGTGCGTTTCTCTATCGCCTGTTTGTCGGGGTGCTTTATGCTCTGTTTGGCCTCTTGATTAATGCCTTTTTGACTGAGAAAAGTGATTTTAGTCAGGTGTACCGTATTGCTGTCATGGCAATGACACCGGCTATGTTGTTGAAACTGATGAAAATTCTGACCGGGGTAAGAATTCCCATGTTCTGGGGTATCTGTTTTGTTATCACATTATTCTATCTGGCGTTTGGATTATTTGCGCTGCATGCGTCACCGGAAAGCGAAACGGAACCGACAGCTGTTGCTTGAGGTGTTGCCATCGCAAAACAGAGTGAAGCCGGAATGAAGAACTCCGGCTATGTGTACCGGAATCGGGTAACGGCGGAAGATGACGGAATCTTTGTGCAGGAATATTACTCCCGACACTATCCGCGTTTCAGCCGGAAGACGTGGATCGAACGGATTCGTTCAGGTCAGGTCTTCCGAGATGAAAAAGCCCTGAAAGAGAATGACAGACTTCATACTGGTGACGTGTTGTCTTATTACCGGCCTCCCTGGGTGGAACCGGATGTTCCGGCTGAATTTGACATTCTTTTTGAAGACGACCACCTCCTGGTTGTGAATAAGCCATCCGGATTGCCGGTTCTGCCGGGCGATACTTACCTGGAAAACACATTGCTTGCTATGGTGCGAAAAAGAATCTCACCCCAACTGTCCCCCATCCACCGGCT
>CBEUWV010000236.1:0-3662 GCA_965546895.1 uncultured bacterium | reverse complement strand
CCCGGTTCCTGTGGCAGAAGGCAGCATATTCCCTGTGTTCAACTGTATTATCAGTGATATCGGTGATCGACAGAGCATAGATGAATCTCTTTCAACGTTTTCTTCCCACATGCTGGGCCTGAAAAAGATACTGGAAAAGGCGGGTCCGGACACTTTGGTTCTCATCGATGAGCTGGGAACCGGAACAGCCCCTGCAGAAGGTGCGGCTATTGCGGTTGCCGTTGCCAGTATGCTGGCGGAGCATGGCGGATACACGGTCATTACTACCCACTATCAGGAAGTTACGCAAATGGCTTTTGAAGGAAAGCACCGAATACGCCTGGCATCGGTGGAGTTCGACGAGAAGAACCTGGTGCCGACTTTTCATTTGTTGTACGATTTGCCCGGTCGAAGTCATGCCATTTCCATTGCCCGACGGATTGGTTTGCCGGAACCTGTACTGGAGCGGGCCCGGGCATTTGCCGGCGCGTCCACTGATCGGAATGCAGATGCCATGGTCGTGAAACTGGCCGAAAAACTGAGGAAGATGGAAGAAGAACAGGCTCGCCTTGATATGATTCTAAAGGAAAATGAATCCCTTGCTGAACAGCAGAAAGCCCTACTGGAAGAACTGAAATCTGAAAAGAGGGAACTTTACCGGGAATTTGAACAGAAATTTGAGCACATCCTCGGGGATTTCAGGAGGGAAAAGGAAAAGGCGCTGTACCGGGTAACAGAGAAACAACGCACCGCCGCAAAGAAGGTTGAAGAAGAACTGGTGTCCGCATTCGAAGAAGAAATAGCATCTAAATTGAAGGATTCAGGCGAGAAGAAAGCGAGTGCCAGGTTCAGTCGCGGAGACAGAGTCCGTCATCATATTCTCGGGGTAACCGGTATTGTGGATGAAATCAGCAAACAGGGTGACAGAACGAGGGTAACGGTACGTGGAAAATCAGTGTGGTTTGCTTCGGGCGATCTCTCACTGGAGGAGAATGCGGGGAAGGGAAATGGAGGAAGTGGAACAAATGTGCATTTTTCAGCATCCCAAAACGCAAAACCGTCCTTGCAGTGCAATCTGGTGGGAAAAACAGTGGAAGACGCAATCTATGTGCTGGAGCAAACCCTTGACCAGTGCGTACTCCAGAGCCATGTCTCTATCCGGGTCATTCATGGGCACGGGTCAGGAAAATTGCGAAAAGGGATTCGAACTTACCTGAAGACAAGTGCTTATGTGGAGCGGTTTGAGCCAGATACTGATGACGGTGCCACTCTTGTATTCCTGAAATAAAATTATTCCGATGAACTCTCTCTCCATTGCACCGATATGATTTGCTAAAATTCATAAAAAGAAGTTGACGGGGGCGGCCATGATTTTTTCACAGCAGTTTATTCAGGACTTGAAGAGCCGAGTTGATGTTGTTGAGCTGGTGGGCTCATACATTACATTGACCCGTGCGGGCAGCCGGATGCGGGCACTCTGCCCATTTCACCAGGAAAAAACAGCGTCCTTTTACATTTCCCCGGAAACCGGACTCTTTCATTGTTTTGGCTGCCATGCGGCAGGCGATATCATTTCCTTTGTTCAACAGATTGAGAACCTTGATTTTAACCAGGCAATCCGTTTTATTGCTGAAAAATATAGTATTCCGCTGGAATTTGAGCAGGGAGACATGGTGGACCGCAGCGAGCGGGACCGCATTGTAGAAACTCTGGAAGCTGCCTGTTCATATTTTTATGAGTCACTGAAACAAAGCAAAGTGGCAAACACTTACCTGGAAGGAAGGGGGATAACTGCGGAAACCGTCGCTGCACTTAGAATCGGATATTCGCCTGAATCCGGTTTAACCAACTATTTGAGTGGTAAGGGATTTAATCGGGATGTCATGGGGAAAGCCGGTTTGCTCAATGACCGGGGAGAGGAAAAATTCAGAAACAGACTAATGTTCCCCATCCAGGATCTGTATGGAAAAGTTGTAGGATTTGGCGGACGGATCCTGAAAAAAGACACAAAAGCGCCCAAATATCTGAACAGTCCTGCAACTCCAGTGTTTCAGAAGAAACGGATGCTATATGGTCTCAATCTGACCCGTGATTTTATCCGCAAGACGGGTTTTGTGATACTGGTTGAAGGCTACATGGACTTTGCCTCACTTTATCAACATGGAATTGTGAACGTGGCGGCGGCATTGGGAACCAGTTTTACGGAAAATCATGCGGTGCTACTGAAGCGGTTCGCGAAGAAGGTATATCTCTGTTTTGATGCGGATTCTGCTGGTATGGATGCTGCGTTGCGTTCATTCAAAGTTCTGGCGCCGGGGGGACTGTTCGTGTATGGAATTACCCTGCCAGGCGGTGAAGACCCGGACTCATTCATCAAATCCCGTGGAAAAGAAGACTTCATGATGTTGCTGGATAAGGCTGATGAAATCCCGGTATTTTTATCAAATCTGACCTTGAAACCCGAAACAATCAAAGACTTGACACTGGAAGAAAAACTGGATCGAATCAATGCGATTCTGGACGTTATATCGGTGATCCCGGATCGGATCAGGCAGAGCTATTATGTTAAAGACCTTTCGGCCCGGCTTGGCGTACCGGAACGGAACATTGCGACCCAGCTTCATAGCCGGACGCGCCGTCCATTTCAGAAACGGGAAGGGGACCAGCAACCGGAGACACCTCTGGACAATCTCCGTGAAGCGGAAAAGGGAATCCTGCTATTGCTGGCGCGTCAGCCGAATTTGAAACTACAGATACGGGAGAATGCGGAATGGCTGGAGAAACTCCCGGTATACCCCTATCTGAAGGAAATGTTGAACATTGATTACGAGAGAGTTTCAGACGTCATCCATTTTTTCAGTGACGGATTGAGCACGTTTCTAACGCTGCGGGAACAGGAAGTATCCGCAGATGCAAATGCCGTGATGCGTGCGCTGAAGCGCCAGGCAGTTCAACAGGAACTACAGGAAGTGAAGCATCGTCTGCAGGAGTTCCAGGATGGCCTTACAGAAGAAGAAAGGAACGAGCTTCTAAAGCGTAAAGAGAAGTTGGCAAAAGAGTTTCATCAGTTGTAGCAAGGCAGGAAGAAATCCTGTTGACTTCCCGCAGGTGCCTCTCTATAATCGTAGCGACATGTGGAGGAGTGGCAGAGTGGTCGAATGCGGCGGTCTTGAAAACCGTTGACCTTTAACGAGGTCCGTGGGTTCGAATCCTACCTCCTCCGCCATAATCGCGGAGAGATGCTGGAGTGGTTGAACAGGGCTGCCTGCTAAGCAGTTGTACTGGAAACGGTACCGAGGGTTCGAATCCCTCTCTCTCCGCCATTTTTTTGTCCTGAAAGAATTATCCAACAGAAAAAGTGAAAGTGCGAGTGCGAGGCAGAGGGGAGAGGGAAGGTGCGAGTGAAAGTGCAAGTGCAAGTGCGTGAGGGGCGGTGGAATGGGACAAGAACGAAGAATGTCAATTGCCTGCTTTTTTATTATTTTCTGATTCTCTTTTCCGGCCAGAACATAGAACACAGGCGCCGAAGGCGCACAGAACACTTCTTTCTTTACTTAAACTTAGACTCAAACTTAAATTCAAACTTGGCCCCTTTAATCCGGAATGACCTTCAGTTTTGAAATTACCTTTATGACTCCCTTAACACTTTCGGCAATGGAAATTGCCCGATCTACGGCCTCCTG
>CBEUWV010000235.1:0-3689 GCA_965546895.1 uncultured bacterium | reverse complement strand
CGATTGTCTGTAAATATCCCCTAAACATTCAGTCCGGCCCTGGAGCCGATGGTCCTGATTTGGTCTTTTGTAAATTTGTGTGAATTTTCGGTATGAATGGTTTCGCCCTTCTTGATTTGAATATTATCAGTCCAGGAATCAACCTGTATTACCATATCTTTCCTGGCCTTCAAGTGCATTTCGATGCGACTTTTCTCTTTGCTGTAAAATGCGAGATGTTCAAATGCTGCAGGGTCAAAGTTGGTATCAGCTAAGGTGTTTATCACATTCAGAACATTCTTATTGAAAGCGGCCGTAATTTGTCGTCCGTCATTGTACGCCCTTTCCAAAATGGCTAAATCCTTAACCATATCCATACCCAGTAACAGGCCTTCTCCGGCGTTCATTTCTGTACCCAGAAGTTTCATGAACTTATTCATTTCGGCATTATCCAGATTGCCTATTGTGCTGCCAAAGAAACAGAAGAGTCTGTTACACGTTTCAGGCATCAGATTCAGATGGTGTATGAAATCAGCTACTATTGCATTTATATGAAGCATCGGAAACTCATCGGCCAGATGTCTGGATGCTTTTTCAATAGCGGATTGACTGATATCTACCGGGAAATATTGTATTGTCGATAACGCATTTTTCGGCAATTGTTGAAGTAATAGACGAATTTTGGAGTGATCGCCGCTGCCGAGCTCAATAATGCTCAGTCCGGAACAATCCAGGCCGGCAGCGCGAACTCGAAGCCGAGCTCGCCTCCGGAAAAATCCAGGTCAAGTTCTCTGACAATTGTGGACAATATACTTTTCTCAGTTCGGGTCGGATAATATTCGTCCAGTTCTGTAATAGTTTCAAATAACTCCGAACCCTTTTCGTCATAAAAAAATTTGGACGAAATATATTTTGGGAACGATTTCAGCCCGCCTATTATTTCTTTCTTAAGTTGTTGATTTCCAATATCAGGCAAATGATTTACCAGCTTAATTTCTTTTTTTGTCAGAATTTCTTCTTTCCTGCAATTTATGCTATCCATCTTATTCATTTACGTCCGGCACTCCTTTCCAGATGGTCTTCATAGTTTTGTATTGAGCGTTTTGTTTATTAATTCTGGATTTCATTCAGGGACACCTGTTTCGTAAGGATTTTCAGGGTCATTACTCCATTCAAACCAGCCCCCATCAAAAACAGAAACGCGGGGCCATCCCATCAGCCACGCGTTGAAAAAGGCTTCACTACCGCGCCAGCCGGTACCACAATAAAACGCAAGGTGCTTATCGGGCGTAATCCCAACGTTCTCCCAGATTGCCGCGATTTCATGGTATTCACGTGTGGTGTGGTCTAAATTTCTATAATTTTCCATGTGATAGGCGTCTGAGCCGCAGTTCCCAAAAATGGCCCCGGGAATACGGCCTACTTTTTTAATGTAATTGTAACCACTAACCTGGCCGATGTATTCATCCCAACTGCGTACGCAAACTAGTTCGGCGTATTTTGATTTCAGCATTTCTTTTGCTTCAGGCATATCCACGGCCAGTTCAGGATGGGCCGGAATCTGTGCACCAAAGTCAGCCACAGGCGTTTTGGGCACATCATCGGTACTGACTTCATAACCGGCATCTTTCCACGATTGGAACCCCCCGTTCAGAATCCTCACGTCTTTGACACCTGCGTACATCATTATAAATGCACAGCGAAGTGCTCCAATTTGACCGGCCGCTCTCCCCGGAAATTCATCGTTGTTATTCGGTTCCAGATATTTTCCGTATAAAAGCACCGTGGTATCAGCGGCAATTCCATGTTGTTCCAAGGCTTTCTTCAGCTCTTCAGGGGAGCGTCGGTTCCATGTTTCAGGGGCCTCAAGCGCCAGACTGTCAACATCAATGGCACCGGGAATATGCCCTGATAAATAGGCGTCGCGATTTCGGTAGTGGGCGTGGCAGATCACCGTTTTGCCGCCGCTGTGTTCCGGTGGCAGACCGCCATCAACAATGGTTTTTACCCATTCAGGATAAACCAGGTAACGATACTTTAAGAGCCTGTCCATTGGTAATTCAAGATTATCCGCCCATTCTTCCACAAAATAATTATATTGGAAAACGTTTTCATAACCATATTTTGCAAACAGGTCGGTAACGATCCGCCCTTGTTCGGGAGTGTATCCGTAAACCACTATTTTCTGTTCAGGAAGGATGTGTCTGGACTCCACCAATTCTCCTGAATCCATGTATTTTGTCCAGGTGGCAGGTAAAGATTTCGCGCCTTTTATGTGCCCGCCGCGGATTTCGTTTTCAAGCTTCCAGCCATTGTAGGCATCAATCGGCCGGGTATCAATAATTTTTGTTTCTTCAGTCTCCAGCATTTTCAGCAATTCACGGGTAGATAATTCAATGATTCTTGTCATAGTACTCCCCTGCAATCATTATTAAATCAATAAAGTGTTGTTCATGATTTCTACAGTAGCGGGCCCATAATGGTGTAGCGCTTTTGATTCATCATTCTCCATCTCGTTTTTCTTTAAACATGTTCAATGTCGGTAAAGTCTGCTACCACCTTACTGTCCGTAAGCAGGTCCGATACATCAAGTTTATGCACATCATCCACGCCATTGGTGCGGGCAAAAACTCTCAATTCGTTGTTCGTAGCCGTATAAAAGTTTTTGAATCGGGTCAGGGCTTTTTCTTCATCAAAAAGCCGACGGAGCGCTTCGTCCTGAGTCGCAATCCCTACGGGGCAGGTGCCGGTATGACAGACCTTTGCCTGAATACAACCGATAGCGATCATTGAGGCGGTGGCTAAGGCAACCGCATCAGCACCGAGGGCAATGGCCTTGGCAATCTCTGAACTGCTCCTGAAGCCCCCTGTAATACAAAGGGTTACTTTACTGTTCCTCTTGTCCAGATATTTTCTGGCTCTGCGAATGACGAAGATGGGCGGAACGCCCACGTTATCTTTGAGAAATTTCGGTGATGAGCCGGTAGCGGCAAACGCCAGGTCTCCCTCTATGTGCCCGGCGGCCAGCTTCAGTCCTACCGGTTTCCCTCCGGTAATTTCTTTGATATGCGCGACTTTCTTTTGTAAATCTTCTAAATTGTTTACTCCCGAAAATCTACCGGGGGAAACCGACGCCTCACCAGGTTGTAATCCCCGGATTTCAGCAATTTCCCTGCTGACCGTGTGGTCCGGCAAATGACCGCCCAGCCCAGGTTTTACACCCTGCCCGATCTTAATCTCCACAGCATCGGCTTGGATAATGGCACTGTCGAGATGAGAAAAAGCAGCCGTTCCCAGTTCATAAATGTATTTGGTCGCAGCCTTTCGTTCATCCGGCAGCATGCCACCTTCACCGGAACACATGACTGTGCCCACGAGGCTTGTGCCCTTTGCCAATGCTATTTTGGCCTCACGGGAAAGAGCCCCAAAGGACATGTGGGACACATAAAAGGGCATATCCAGTTCCAGTGGTTGGCGCGCCGCCTTGCCGATGATGGTCCGGGTGTTCACTGCAATATCTTCGTTCAAAGGCATCTTGTGTAGCTGGGCACCCTTAAAAACAAGTGTTTCAAAACCCGGGAAGGTTCTCGCGGTGCGCATCGCCGAATTTTCACTTTTTCCACTTTCGGCAAGTTTTTGAATGTCCGCCACCTTTTCAACTGCGCTCAGTTCAATAGGGTTTGCTTTGCCTTCGTCCCTGAACTTTACGT
>CBEUWV010000234.1:0-3696 GCA_965546895.1 uncultured bacterium | reverse complement strand
GTGAACAAATAACTAAGAATCATACTTTTAGTATTCATTTTTGATTTCTCCTGATATTGTCATACTTCTTCTGCTCGACCTTTATGAGTTTAGAAATATTGTAACAACGTTTTTGGAATTTTTCAACTAAGGTTTTATAAAGGTCTTGTTCCATTTGTGGTTTACGACTCAAAATCCAAAGATATTTGTCCGAACTGCTGCCAATTAAAGGCCATTGATAATCTTTGTCTAATTACATAACAAAACAATCTCCGTAAAAAAAACGATAAAAATGATACTTCTAATTTAGCCGGGTTGTTAATGGGGAAAGGGATTTTGGCTTTCCCAACAGCTTGAGAAAACACGGAATAGAGACAATGATCTTGCTCAAAATGGCGTTCTTTTGTTTTTGCCTCCGTACTGCCAACGTCAGGCGGCAGTGCGGGTTCAAGCCAACTGCGCCAGGATTCACGATCCTCAAAATGCACGTGCATACAACCACCTCCGGTGATTCCAGTTCGCCAATCTTTTTTATTATATGACTGCTTCGTTAAAAACAAGCTTAATCGAGAATTCATGCGCACGCACGCTGGATCATTTCACTTCCTGTATTTTCCCATTCTCTCCTCAGGCCTGCGAAGCAGCCAGGGCTTCAACTTTCGGAATAGAAAATCTACAATTCCGCAACTCCAGTCCGGGGAGGGAGTGAACGTGCGCAGATGGCCCGAGACTTGAGCGTCAATGGAAAAGGAGTGGGGGGGGCTCACACACTGTCCATTTGCCACAGCAAACCCGCGATTTATAAAAATGCAGTTTTTTGAAATCAGGAGCTTGCCCCAAAAGTGCGGCGTTGAGCTTGCTCAAAAGAAGCGCTTTGGGGGTAAGTTCCGTACTGTCGGCTAACGCCGACAGCGCGGGTTCGCCCCCCGGTCAATTTACCCGATAGCATTCCCTGTCTTCACCTTGGCGTTCTTTGCGGCTTGGCGAGAGAATGTCTCCTCCCTTTCCCCTCTGACCTTTGTGTCTTGGCGCCTTTGTGTTGAGTCTCCGCGAAACAGAACACACGACGCTTTGCGTCGTCAGTAATTCCAGAGGAGAACGCCGTAATTCCCGACGGCTATCCAGCGGGGACCATAGATGTCGGCCGCGACAGGGTATCCTCTGTCAGCTACCGGGCCATCGTCGATGAGATATCCGGTTGCCGCGTTGTAGTGGTAGGTGGAATAACTGGTGCACACAATAAAGTTCCCTTCATCCGACATTTTGGCTGTCAGGAAGTCTCCCAGCCCCATGCCATCATACTGAAACACATTGTCAAGATAAATGCCGTCGGTACCCACCGCAATCCAGTCACCACCGTCATTGATATCCACCGCAACCATTTCTCCCGGTGCAGTTACCGGATTGAAGTTCTGGTCATCGTTATACACAATGTAGTCATCTCCGGCAGCCACGTAGTCTGTGTAGTTGTTAATGGCGCAACTATGATAAACAGCCGCCGCCTTTGTAACTTTCTTTCGGGTTTTGTGGGTCAGAAACCATGCCTTGTAATGACGATTTACGGTGTATTTTGCGTTTTTCGGTAACTCAGGCACCGCAATCGGCACATCACTACCAGTTGCTTTCACGGTTTTTGGCACTGCCTTGCGCACAAGCCTGGGAGTGATCTGCTTGGCACCGCTGGTTAAACCGAGAAGGGTGTTGATTCCGCCAGTGGCTACAAAATCCCCATACCCGTTGATGTCGGTCCAGACTGAATCATTAAATACGGAGACCGGGTCATAGCTGATCAGTTGAACTACATTCTGGTCATCAATGTATCCGTAAAGGACTTGCAGGGAACCCGCAGCCACAAATTCATCATATTCATTGAGTGAACAATGCGAAAATTCCCCGATATTGTTCACGTAGTCCAGAAAAAGCGGCGGCTCCGCTCCTGACCCAATGTACACACCGTCTTCGGACGATACCAGCCAGGTGTCGTTGTTGTTGATGGCGACAGAAATGAAGGTTCCGTTTACGTTGTCGTATATTTTTGTCACTGCCCCACTGACATCTCCGAAGTAAATCCCATGTTCAAACGCGGCGACGAAATTGCCATTGTCATTCAATGCAATTGCCCGATCCGAATCTGTCTGGCCGGTGTTCATAGGAATAAGATTGAAGTCCAAACGATTTCCGCTGCCAAAAGCAATACCTTTACTCCCGGCCGCCACCCATTCACCGTATGCGTTCATAGACGCACCCACAAACGCCGGACCACTGGACACGTCACCAATCAGGTCGTCACCCCCTACATTGATTCCCACATCCACGTAGCTGTTCGAAGAACAGGACAGCTGAAGCATTGCGAACATTACCGTAAACCCGATCAAAATGAATAGCCTTTTCATATCGCCTCCTTGAGTCCTTTATTCAGTAAATTGTTTTGCAATATCTGTTCCATAAAACTATACTACATCATGAAATCTGGTTTGAGGTGAGATATGTCACGATTCGGGTTGTTTGGAAGACTGGGGAAAAAAGACTGTAACAAATTGAAAGAAAAAGGCGACAAACAATTTTCAAAAGGAGAATTTTATCTGGCAATTGTCGCCTATGAAGACGCACTGACTGTTTCTGACTGTCCTGCAGAGGTTACAGTTCCGGTTCGGGAGAATATCAAAATTTGCAGAGCGAAACTTGCCGCACACAACCTGGATCTGGCAAAATCCCATTTTGACGCTGAGGATTTTGATACAGCTGCAGATTTTGCCACAACCTGTCTTAACTACGCTGAAAGCGAACACATCCGGGAGGAAGCTCGTGAAATTCTTGATAAGATAGACCAGAAATTCGACCAGTTTGAAGAGGTTTTTGGCCCCGACAAAGCACAACATGAACTTCTTCCGGACGATGACGATGCCTACGCCGAAATTCTGATCGAAAATTACCCGCCTTTTATACGGGAAGAAGTAGAAGAAAATGAAGAATTGCGCCATGCCATGGCTGCACTCAACCGCGAAGACCTTGAGGCCGGGAAAACAGTCCTGAAAATGGAACCATCTCCCGCCGTCCTTTACTTCCAGGCACTTTATCATTCTCTAAACAAAGACCCTCAGACAGCGTTGGAAACGTTCCGTCAGCTCTCCAGTGAGCACGGGGACCTGCTGGATGATCAGCGTTGGACAGAACTGATCCAATTGATTGCCCGAGCAAAGTCTAATGAATCCATCGAAGAAATTCTGGATGAGCACCCATCCCTGATGGTCATCCGTGCCGCTGCCGTTCTCTACATGGAAAGAAACGATATGGAAACCGCCAGAGAATTGATGGAAGAAACACTGGAGTCTCTGCCCCCCCACCGGCCGGACCCATCCCTTATCGCCCTCACCGGTATCTGGAATTATCGGATGAGTCGGTTTGAGGAAGCGGCCGAACATTTGACCAAATATCAAAATCTGATGGCCATGAGCGGCCAATTTACGTTGAGCCCTGAATACGCTGTGCCACTTGCAATTTCACTGGAAAAAACAGGTGAAAATGACAAGGCCCTGGAGATTGCGCTTCACACGGCAAAGATCTATGGCATTCCAGAAGCGGTGGAACTCTCCCGGAACCTGGCTGATCGTTCCAGCCGGGAAGACCTAAAAAGACTCGCTGAGAAATTATAGAAAGAAGTGTTCTGTGCGCCTTCGGCGCCTGTGTTCTGATCGGAAAGGGAGGGGAAGTGATGAG
>CBEUWV010000233.1:0-3712 GCA_965546895.1 uncultured bacterium | reverse complement strand
CAATATCCACTGCCATTCCCAGAAGTGTGTTTACAAGGGAAACAGAATCGGCTCCGGCCTCTTCACAGGCTAAAGCAAACTCTGTAATGTCTGTCACATTGGGGGAAAGTTTGACCATCAGGTGACGGTTCGTTCGACATCTCAGTTCTTTTACAAGCCGATGGGTCATCTCCGGGTTGGTTCCATACTGAATTCCACCGTGTTTGACATTGGGACAGGAAATATTCACCTCGTATCCATCAATCCCTTCCGCGTTCTCCAGAAACTCCACCACATCGTTGTATCCTTCATCCGAATAGCCGAACACGTTTACTATGCAGGCGATATCATTTTTTCGTATTTGAGGTAGTAATTCATCCACAAACACATGGGCACCGGGGTTCTGCAATCCGATGGAATTGATCATTCCACCTGACGTTTCAACAATCCTGGGTGTGGGGTTGCCCTCCATTGGATCAATGGAAACTCCTTTGGTCACTATGGCACCCAGTTTTTCCAATGGGTAGAAGTCCTCAAACTCCATCCCGAAACCAGCAGTTCCGCTTGCCAGCATTACAGGATTTTTGAGCACAAGCCCCCTGCCCAGGTCAGTCTTCATGTCCATTGTTCCATCCCAGCTCCACTGTGTTAAAAACCGGGCCGTCCACGCAGACCCGCTTGTTGCCATCCACAGTCCTGACCACACAACCGAGACAAACCCCAAATCCACATCCCATGTATCTTTCCAATGATGTATAGTGATCCATGTTGGGAAATGCGTGAGTCAGTGCTTTCACCATCGGCTCCGGCCCACACGAAAACAGAATCGCATTTTTAAACTCAGGATTCTCTTTCATTATTTTTCGTACACCCTTCACCACTGTTCCCTTTAATCCAAGAGAACCGTCGTCAGTTGTAATATGGTGGGGAACTGATTTACCAAAGAGGGGCATAATGTCCTCCCGGCTTCTGCCTCCATAAACCACATAATAGGGTTGTGTTGAAAAATGACGTGAAAGAAAAAACATCGGAGGGATTCCGCTTCCACCACCAACCAGCAGTGTCGGCCGGCTCCCTGGGTTTGGGAAAGAATTGCCGGACGGCCCAACAGCCGTCAGTTCGGCTCCAGGCTTCAAATCATAAAGAAAACTCGTACCCTTTCCAATCCGTCGGATCAGAAATTTGAGCATCCCGCTTCGGCTGTCCACATCCAGGACACTGATGGGTTTCTTCAACAATGTTCCCGCCTCCAGCATAAAAAACATCCCCGGCTGTACATTTAAAGCATCTCTCTCTTCCGTTAAAAATTCAAGAACTGCAGTGTCATACCAGGTCTTTTTATCCCGTAAAAAAAGTCTCAGATGCTTCATTCTTCCTCGTCCGGTTCAATTGCACTGGAATGGGAATGTGACAAATCCCTGCTGTCTGAAATGTCCAGCATCATCCGATTATTCAGTGCATAATCCTGGACCTTGTAACGCTTGAGCTCTCCCATCCGATTGAGGGTTTTCGTAATTTTTTCCACCTGTCGCTCCACAGCTTCGAGAGACTTGTCCATATCTTCTCTGGATAGACCCTTGTCCCACTTCAATCTTAACCGCTCCAGATGAGCCAGAATAATTGTCAAGGGAGTATTTACCTTGTCCTGCACCGTGACCGCGGCATGGAATACTGCCTGAAGCCGTTCAACCTCCATCTCCTTCTGTTTTAATTCATAACTGTTCCTCATATCCTCCAGCTGAATTACGTACCAGATTTTTCCCTTTTGACGGATTCGATAAGGGCTCAGTCTCACAGGGACCTGTTCACCTTCTCTGTTGAAGATGGAAATTTCATAACTATCTGCCCTGTCACTGCGCCACCTGTCACGCAATTCGCCGTAAACGTGCGGTTGAAAGAAACGTGATACGGGCCAATCCTCCAATTCTGCCTGAGGATAGCCGGTCAATTCACTGATCGCCCGGTTCGCCCTGAGTATCTTTCCCTCAGAATCACAAATAGCAATCCCGCTGGGATCATTTTCCACAATCTGATATGTAAGATGCAGGAAAGACTCAATACTTTCAATTTCATCGGCAAAACCGAGGACGGAACCGGCAAACAGTGCAATAAGTGGCATCGTATGCTCAAATTCTGAATTCAAGGCCCCCCGGTCTTTCGGCAGGACCGCAAGGGCACCTAAAATTGAATTGTCCGTTTGCCCCAGTGGCGCGACCATCATTTGGTCCGAAATATGCAGCCGAAGTTTTGGGTCCCCCTGTGAAATTAAAGAAACTGGAATGGAGAAAACAGGTCCCTTCCCACTTTTCATTGCTTTCAGGATGCTGGCCTGGCCATGGTGTGAAAACAAACGGTTCTGTAAAACCTCTGCAACAGAATTCTCAAGGCCCCGGCTGAAGAAGCGAGGATTCTCTCCCCAGAACACGGCGAGCGCCGGGCCCTCAGTCAGGGAGGGGATCACATTCTCCATCAGTTGTTTCCCCAATAGGTCCCGACTAAAACCGTTTTCAGGAGTTGAAAGAATTTGCATCACATTTCCCAGAAGGGAAATAGATGATTGACCATGACTCATATCAGCTCCATGATTCCATAGGGGTCATTTCCCGCCCTCAGCAAAAGTGGTGGCTCCGCACTCAGATCGATCACGGTTGATGGGAGAGAATCCAGGTCCCCTCCATCAATAATCAAATCCACAAGATGGCCGCACCAGTCATCAATGAGGTATGGATTAACTGAAGGGGCCTCAGAAGAGGGATTGGCGCTGGTTGTCACAATGGGTTGGCCGAGCAGCTCCACGATGGATTGACAAATAGGATTCTCTGTCACCCTGATTCCGATCGTTTTCTTTTTACTCTGCATCAATCTCGGAATCTCACGGGAAGCCTGCAAAACAACCGTATATGGACCCGGAAGCATCTTTCGCATCAACTTATACGCGCTGTTTGAGACATTCCGGGCATATCGGGACAAATCTTTCAAATCTGCACACAAAATACTAAAGTGCTTTGTACTGTCTCTACCCTTGATACGACGGATGCGTTCAATCCCTTTCTTTGAGTAGATGGAACAACCGATACCATAAACCGTATCTGTAGGATATATAATGACACCATCATCTGCCAGTATTTCAACTGCCCGTTTGACTCGATCCAATTGTGGTGTTTCCGGGTGAACCTGGATGATCAAAGCGCCTCCTTTTCATCCAAGGTATCTTACAGCAAGTGCGGTTTCAGCGCAATGGTCTCTGAACGCTTCCAGGGAGTTGCCCATTAAAGAGTGACAAATGCGAGGACAGATATTTGCATTAACATTAGCGAACCCGCACTGCGCTTGTCGTCATGTACGGACGTACTATTCCTTCTGCGCTTCGGGGGAAAGCACCTTCATTCAACCCAATCCTGTGTACCCCGATCCCCAGGTTGGTGCGCTCAACTGAAGTTTCGCTCCCGCCCGTGATCGGTGCTGCGGAATTGTAGACTTCTATCCGGAAAGTTCAGTCCCGGCTGCTTCGCAGGCCGGGGAAGCCGCTTTGCGGCCTCTGCGGTGAAATCCCTTCGGGATGAGTAGGAATAAGGGGCAAAAAAATCAGGGACTTGGCTGTTCCCTGCCTTTTGTCACTCATCACTCATCACTCATCACTTCTCATCTTCTCCCCTCTGACCTTTGTGTCCTGGTGCCTTTGTGTTAAATTCTCTTTCTGCTCATCCCCCTCTTCCCCCTTTGTGTTGAGTCT
>CBEUWV010000232.1:0-3717 GCA_965546895.1 uncultured bacterium | reverse complement strand
AACATGATGAACTTCTTTCTCGGTGATGACATAAGGATTGAACTGGTCTCCCCTGCCAGGTGATACGAGCTCAAAGCGCTCCAGCAAATCATTGAAGTCGATTTTTACAACAACCGCGGGTTCTTTCTTTTTTTCGTTTTTGTCAGTATCGGTTTTTTCTTTCGTTGCCTTGCCCTTTTTTTCTTCTTTAAACAACTTGTTGAATTCATCCGACCGAAAATCTGTGTCGAATTTTTCAAGCGCAATCCGATAGATGTGGGTTTCAGATGTGCCCCTTGGAAAGGACGGGTTTATGCGGTCGGAAGAAAAGTACAGGTATTTGCCGTCGGAAGAAAACATGGGATCACTTTCGCTGATGCCGGTATTGGTCATATCGATGGTTTTCTTTGTCTTTATATTGTAGAGGAAGATGTCTTGTTCGAAATTCCGGTACGCAGTAAACACCACATAGGCATCGTCCGGTGAAAATTGGGGCGCGGAACTGTTGAAACCCCAGAGCTTCTCCTTTGTGAGGGTTTCGACTTTCATTGTAGTCAGGTCAATCAGGTTGACGTCGTGGAGTCCGGACAGGTAAAGAGCCTTGGTGTAATCATGGTTTAATGTGATGTTCCTGTTGTCAGCTTTCGTCCGCGTTACTTCCTTTTCCTGTTCGGTTCCATCTGCCTTGATGGTGAACCAGTTCTGCCAGCCTTTGACAGTCTGATTGAATATCAACCGATCGCTGTCTTTCAGCCACTTGACTTCGCTGACTCTTCCATCCTCAGCGGTATTGAGCTTCTTGACAAATTTCCCCTTGATGTCTGATACAAACAGTTCTCCTCTGGACACAAATGCGAGTTTCTTATTGTCAGGCGAGACATCGAAATTTGTGATTTTCCCTTTCACGTTATGGGACGTGGCAATGGTCAGGGTGGGGTCTGAGAAGAGTGTGACATTGATCGGAGATGTTTGACCGGATGCAATGTTGTAGAGGAAGAGCTGGTATCCCTTTTCAAACACAATGATATTGTCATCAGCTGAAATTCTGGGATTTCGAACCGAAACCTTAAAGTCCGTCAATTGTACTTTCTTCCCATCTTTCAGGGTGTAGAGATTCGTAACACCGCCCTCGGGATCGCACTGGTCGGAAATGAAATAGAGTGTTCCAGCCCGGTCCATAATGGGGTCAAAATCCTTTCCTTCCCAATGGGTCAGTGTCTTGAAACTGTCAGTGGTGAAGTTGTAGGTTTTGATGTCCGGGTTAAATTCCCCCTTGTAGCCCTTGCGATCCGCAAAGCGGAGGGATTCCCATGTGTCGGTGAAATATACGGTGCCATCCAGGGGGCTTTCGGATATGCCGTGAATATTGTTGAAGTAACCGGCGAACAGTCTGTGTGGGGTCCCGCCATCCCTGGACACGGTGAATGAAGTGAAATCGTTGTACCGATTGGATGTGAAATAGATTTCCCGGCTGTCCCAGGCCCAGCTGTCAACTTTGTCAGAGCTGTCGCAGAATGTCAGTTGTTTGATGATGCCACCGGCCATCGGCATAACGTAGACGTTGGCATTTCCATCCAGTGAACCTGTAAATGCCAGCCATTTTCCATCCGGAGAGATCCGGGGGCATGACTCAGTTCCTGCCATGGCAGTGAGACGGTGGGCGGTGCCACCGGTTGTTGCTACCTGCCAGATATCGCCATTGTAACAGAACACAACCTGTGTCCCATCCGGGGAAATATCCGGTTCCGAAAGAAAATAGTAGGGGCCTGCATACACAAACAGAGAGGCCACAAGCGCAATCAAACCAGTCAATAAACGTTTCATATATCCTCCAGTAAGTTTGTAAGAAGTTATCTTCACATTGAATCATACGCCAAAATCCGCATCATGTTTACTCTTCGAATCAAGCCTTCTGAAATTTAACCGGAAAGAAGGAGATTTCATGGCAGGCGAGAGACTGGAGCAGGAGTAAATTCCAATTCAAAGTGCACCACGTTGCTCTCGAAAGAAGGCCTCACGCCGGGTCCGATATGACACGACAGAAGCCAGGGATGCCATGAATGACCCGTATGCAAATGTGCTTATTTGAGTCGTTCTCTGGATCCAATTGCACGATCCGATACGGTTGATCGGAAGCCTGCAAGAATTGAGCGACTGCAAAAGAGACCACTGAAAGCAGTAGAACCAGATGAAAAGAAATCCAGAATTCAAGGTGCCCCGCAGACCCCCTTGAATCCCCCCTCAGAGATAACGTATAACTCCCTCTCATCGTAAGAAACTAAATGTCTCGACAATGGACCGTTCGATAAGATTTCCAAATAGCCTGACAAGGGTGCTCTGTGTTCAGCTGCAAACTGAACACAGAGCACTTTCCTTCCTATTTCTTCGGGTTACATGCAATGACCTCGGGGGAGGCCCCGCTCTTGAATTTCTTGAAGTTTTCGATATAGAGTGCGGCAAGTTGTCTGTATTTCTGCCAGTAGGCATCGGGATCATGCCATGCCGCTTCCGGTGTCAGCACTTTTTCCGGTACGTTGGGACAGGTTTTGGGTACCTCAAATCCGAACATTTCGTCTTTCCGGTATTCCACATCATTAAGTTTTCCGTCCAGTGCCGCGTCCAGTAACGCCCGGGTATACCGGATACTGATTCGTTTCCCGATTCCAAAGGGGCCGCCGGTCCAGCCGGTATTTACCAGCCAGCAGCGAACGTTGTAACGAAGGATTTTCTGCTTCAGGAGTTTTGCATAATAGTGGGGAGAATGGACCATGAAGGGTGCGCCGAAGCAGGCACTGAATGTAATTTCCGGTTCAAGGCCAAGGTCCAGTTCAGTGCCGCTGACTTTCGCGGTGTACCCGGAAATGAAATGGTAGAGGGCCTGATCCGGGGTTAATCGGGCAATGGGCGGCATGACACCGGATGCGTCACAGGTGAGCAGAATAATGTTTTTCGGGTGTCCCGCCTGCTTTTCCGGAACAGAGTTCGCGATATACGTCAGGGGGTAGGATGCACGGGTATTTTCCGTCAGGGTTTCATCATCCAGGTCGAGTCGCCGGGAAGTTGGATCAAATACAACATTTTCGAGAATTGTCCCGAAGCGACGGGTACAGGCATAAATCTCCGGTTCAGCAGATGCGGAGAGGTTGATAACTTTGGCGTAGCAACCATTTTCAAAATTAAACACACCGTCATCACACCACCCGTGCTCATCATCTCCGATGAGACGGCGTCTCGGATCGGCAGAAAGAGTCGTTTTCCCGGTTCCGGAAAGTCCGAAGAACAGGGCCACGTCTCCACCTTTGCCTACGTTGGCGGAACAATGCATGGTCATGACGTTTTTCAGTGGCAGGATATAATTCAATACACTGAAAATAGATTTCTTGATTTCACCGCCGTAACCGGTTCCCCCGAGAAGGGCGATACGGTGTTTGAAACTCAACAGAATAAAGGTGCCGCTATGGGTCCCATCCATTTCCGGAATGCCCTGGAAGGATGGGGTGCAGATTACGGTGAATCCGGGAACAAAATGGCGGTATTCATCCATGGTTTTAGGTGAAATCAACATATTCCGGGCAAAGAGAGAGTGCCAGGCCAGTTCTGTAACCACACGTACCGGGAGTCTGTAATCCTCATGGGCACCGCCATAACAATCCTGGACAAAAACGTCCCGCTGCTGGAAAAATGCCTGGAGCCGGTTGAGTACCTCATTGAACTTGTCTTCACTGAATGGACGGTTGT
>CBEUWV010000231.1:0-3762 GCA_965546895.1 uncultured bacterium | reverse complement strand
CGGCTTTCCCAACCATCCACTATTCACCATTCACGCGTCCGGCAGGACGCTTCACCCATCACTTCCCGCAGGGAACCCTCTCGCAAAGGCGCGAAGCACGCAAAGTTTGGGAACCGGAAAAGTTTAAGTCTAAGTTTGAGTTTAAGTTCTGAAAAGAGAAGCAGATACCGGGAATTCTCGGCTTTCCCAACCATCCACTATTCACCATTCACGCGTCCGGCAGGACGCTTCACCCATCACTTCCCGCAGGGAACCCTCTCGCAAAGGCGCGAAGCACGCAAAGTTTGGGAACCGGAAAAGTTTAAGTCTAAGTTTGAGTTTAAGTTCTGAAAAGAGAAGCAGATACCGGGAATTCTCGGCTTTCCCAACCATCCACTATTCACCATTCACGCGTCCGGCAGGACGCTTCACTAATCACTTCCCGGAGGGAATTCTCTCGCAAAGTCGCAAAGGTGTTAAAAGAAGTGTTCTGTTCGCCTTCGGCGCAAGTGTTTTGTGTTCTGAAAGAGGAGAGCAAATACAGGGAATGGCCAATCTCCCTGATTTAACAATTCACTCATCACCCATCACTTCCCATTTTGCCAGTCACAAGTTACAAATCACGGCCGAGCTTCGCTCGGTGAATTCCATGAACTTGCAATAAGGGGGTTTCTTATTGCAAGTTTAGCGCGAACTTGCAATAATGTTTTCAGCTATTGCAAGTCTGGTTGGAGGAGAATGGTTCCATGAGGCGTGATGTTACAGGTAAGTATGTGGTTTCCAATGTTGCGGAAGAATCAGTCCAGGCGTTTGTTCCGAATCCACTGCCACCGGTTCCGCCCCTGGATGTTTCCGGGCAGCTTATGAGGAAACTGGACCGGGCAATGCAGGCGATGGGCGAGCTGAATGGCGTTGTCCGGAATCTCACCAATCCGGAATTGATTCTGTACGTTTATGTGAGAAGGGAAGCGGTTCTTTCATCTCAAATCGAAGGGACCCAGTCCTCGCTGGTGGATCTGTTACAGCATGAGTTGAAGGGTCAACCTGGAGTGCCTCTGGCGGATGTGAGGGAAGTTTCAAGCTATGTAGCGGCGATGAATCATGGAATGAGTCGGATTAAGGGAGGCTTTCCAATTTCGCTGCGACTGATTCGGGAGATGCATGAGATTTTGTTGTCGCATGGCAGGGGGGAGCATTTGAGTCCGGGTGAATTTCGTCATTCTCAGAACTGGATTGGTGGAACACGTCCCGGAAATGCCATGTTTGTGCCGCCTCCGCCGGAGCATTTGATGGATTGCATGGGAAAATTCGAGTTGTTTCTGCATGATGAAAAAATGATGGTTACACCGCTGGTTAAGGCGGCGCTGGCGCATGTTCAATTTGAGACGATTCATCCTTTCCTGGATGGAAACGGGCGAATCGGGCGGCTGCTGATTCCGTTGATGCTCTGGAGTGAGAAAGTTATTTATGAACCGCTTCTCTATATCAGTTTGTATTTTAAGAAGGACCGGACCCAGTATTACGAAAAGCTTGGCAACGTGCGGGTGAGAGGGGATTGGGAGGATTGGGTTGCTTTCTTCGCGGATGCTGTTTTTGAGACAGCGACGGATGGGGCTTTACTGATTGAACGGATTTCCGCACTGGTTACAGAACACGAAAAGATGATTGGTGGATTGGGCAGGATGGTTCGCTCCGTCCGGAAGGTTCACGGGGAGCTGCAGCATCGGCCGATGGTGACAATCGCCGCGGTGTGTGAGCGCACAGGCCTCGTGCCGAATACGGTTTCGGCCTGCCTGGCCAGGCTTATGCAACTGGGAATTGTGCGTGAAGTCACGGGAGGGATGCGGTCGCGGATCTTTGCATATGGCCCCTTGCTGGATTTGATTTCGGACTAAAGGAGTGCGCTCGGATAGAATAGTTCCGTAAGGCATTTTCTGGTGGGGGTCTGAATGGCTGGTGTGAGTTTCTTTGGGTTGATGAATTAACTGGCCAGTTGTAGAATGTAATTAGCATAATCGTCGAAAGGAGAGACCGCATGAATCTGGATGATGGAAACGATTCGGTCGTGGAACGGTTGAAACAGCAGTTGCGGCTTCAGGATTTCAAAGACCGAGATACGCTGGAAAATTTTGTTGAAGATTTTATTGAAAAGGCAAATATGACCCCGGTGGAAGAGATGGGTGGATTGTCACCCAACCAGATCCACCAGATTGGAATGGCACCGTTTGAGTCACCCGCTGTGCTGCAGTTTCACCCGGAGCGGATCAATCCAGTGAATACGACGGTGATAACTTTGTTTCGCGGAATTGCTGACGCCTGTGGCGATAAGGGCCTGAAGGGTACTCCGAGTGGATTTCTGCCGAGAAAACTGGTTTATGCCATGTTGATTGAAATTGCGGGGGAGGGTGCCTATTGGAAGCCCGGAAAATTCTGGATTAATAATGAGGATGAATTTCCGGAACTGATAATGGTTCGCCATTGTGCCACCTGGGCAGGCCTGTTGCGCAAATTGCACGGTAAGTTTCGACTGACGAAAAAAGGCGGGAATCTCCTGGAAGAACAGGCATACGGAACAATCTACTATGAGCTGTTCAAACAGGCCTGCCTGAAGTGGAACTGGGGGTACATGGACGGGTATGCAGACTTTCACGTGATGCGAACGGCTTTTCCGATATCTCTCCGGTTGCTGCAGCGGCACGGGGGGAAGTTCCGTGATCCGCAAGATCACTATGGGAAGCTGTTTCTGCAGGCGTTCCCGGCTGTCATTGGAGAGGCGGAAGTGGATCCGGCCCGATGGGAAAGCATTACTCCCGAAAAATATGCTCGGAAGGCGTATGCGTTGCGTATGTTTCTGCGTTTCGCGATTCCCTTTGGACTGGTCGATTATGAACCGAAATCGCCCAAGGAATGGGTGGGAAACATGGACCGGAAACTGCGGGTTAAAAAGACGAAGTTGTTGGGCAGTTTCGTGGAGTTTATGGCGTGACTGGAAGCGACTGGAAGGGATGGCTTGGAGGTGTGGAATGGCTCCGGTAAAGGTGAACTGGGATGATCTGGTTGAAGCGTACAGTGTGGTCGATGCCGGTATGATCGTGCAATGGCTTGCCTATGTATCCAAATCCACGGGCAAGGTATATGCGGGCTATGAGGAGATGGGAGAGGTTCAGGGAGATATCCCTGACGATGCGGACGAGAACGATGACTATATTCCGATTCCAGGGAAATTTGACCTGGATCTTGGGAAGGCGCTTGTGTGGGAGTTCGTGAGACGGGAACTTCCAGAAGATGAACGACTGGTGCAGGGGATGTTTTCCCGGGCCGGTGCTTACAGGCGATTCAAGGACTTCCTCCTGGACCGCGGTCGATTGGACGATTGGCATGCATTTGAGGACCGACGCGTGAAAGAAGAATTGACAGCATGGTGTGAAGCAAACGGTTTCGAAGTGGAGGGGTAATGAGAATTAACCGCCCTATACCCGGTTGGAGGAAACTAAAATATCCTTGACCCAATGCCGGAATATGTAACCAACAGAAAAATAATATAGAAAGTCCGCAAAGAAATGCCCAGTGTATTTTCTCGACCAGTCACAAGTCACAAATTACAAATCACTGCGCCGCCGGCGCATCACCCTTTGCTCGGCGAAATGCTATACTTGGAAGCAGTAATAGATGTGTAAAGGGGGGAGGGAATGGAGTCCTTTTACGGTCGTGAATTACGGGTGAAGAAGACGGCGCTGCTGGGAATGTGGTATTCGGGTCTTGGGTTTATCGGCGGAACCGCTT
>CBEUWV010000230.1:0-3804 GCA_965546895.1 uncultured bacterium | reverse complement strand
TCAATGGAGAAAGAGGTGGGACGGCTCATATACTGTGGTGCATTACACACAAAACCCGCATTTTAAAAACGCAGTTTTTGAAATAGGAACTTGCCACGAAGTGTACCGTTGAGCTTGCTCATAAGGGATGCTTCGGGGAAAGTTCCGTGCTGACGCTGAAGGCGGCAGTGCGGTTTCGTTTCCCCCCTGCCAGCTTCATCGGTGAATCTCCTCCCTGATCTCACTCAACCTTGTCCCTTCTGCCTTTCCTTCCAGCAACTTCCGGGCAATTTGTTTGCCATCTTCTACACCCGGCTGGTCAAAAGGATCAATGTTCATCAGGTATCCGGTAATGGCAGTCTGCATTTCAAACATGAAAATCAGGGCACCCAGGGTCTCACTATCCACAGTATCCAGTTCATACTGAAAAACCGGAAGGCTGTTCCGTTCCAGAGATTGCATGGTTCCTTCCGCTTCCGCTGCCATCAATTGCGCAAAGGTTTTGTTTGTAAGTACCTGAAAAGAGGAATACCGGTTAAATACCGACGGAACAGGCACGTCCCGCTGATTCTTCAACGTAAAAAAGAAAAACGACTTATCTCCAGGACCATCTTTGTACAATTGAAGCTGAGAATGCTGGTCTGTGACACCCACGGCCACCACACCTGTCTGGCCGCTGCGGACAACCATTCCACGTCGGTTTTTCAATTTACCAAGACTCTCGGCAAAAAGTTGAAGATACCAGTCTCCGAAAGTCTTCAATCGATCACAGTAGGGAAACAGAACTTTAATGTTCCGAGCCTGTTCCTGAAATAAATAGTCCACAACGGCACCATTCACGGCCCGGTTTACTCCTTCCCTTTTTTCACGCTTCGCGCCAAGGAGTAACGGCACCACGTCGATTCCCGCAAACATGGCAGGGAAAAGACCAACCGGCGTAAGGACTGAAAAGCGACCGCCCACATTTCCCGGAACTGACAGACTGATAAGATTTTCTTCTTCCGCTAACTGCCGCAATGCCCCCTTTTCAACATCCGTTGTCACGACCACCCTCCGGAACGCCTCCTTCCTTCCCAACACCTCATCAAGACGTGCAAAAAAGACACTGAACAGGGACAGAGGTTCCACTGTTGATCCTGACTTGGAAATCACGTTCAAGACACTTTTCTCAGGGTTCATCTGCTCCAACAGTCCCGCTATCGTGTTGCTGTCTACGTTATCTACCACCACAACCTTCCGGCTGCAGCTATCCGGCAATGCGCTGATGAGCATGGAAGTTCCAAGGGCAGAGCCACCGATGCCCAGCACATAAAGTGTTTCGACACCTTCCGGGAGGCTGTTCAGGGCTTCGTCGCATTGGTCCACATATACGAGGTTCTCAGGAAGGTCCGTGAAACCAATTTCAGCGTCTTCACATATCCGCTTGAAGAATCCTTCTCCTTTCCTGACCAGTTCCTGATATGTAGTACTCTCTGTCAGATATGACATCTTTCTCATATTCAATGAGATTCCCATTCTGCTCCTCCCTTCAGCTCTATCCAGGGTAATTGAAACATGGATCTGTTGCGAAAAAGCTGATATCCATCTGATACTTTCTTTATTGATTTTAGCATGGACTGGCTGAGTGTACAGATTTTTGTGTCTCTGGAAAAAAGATGCACCCGATTCCTGCTTTCAACAAGCGCCCGATCGCATATCCGTCCGGTGATTCCGTTTCCTTTCGGAATGGCAAGCCCAACTGCCGCGGAAAGTACGTCCAGATCATCTGGCGTCCTGCACCAGTTCATCACTTCATCCCCTACTCGGTCAAAAGCATTGTGTAAAAACCCGTTCACGGGTTTTATACAGGCAGCCCCCTTCAACAGCCTTGTTTCCAGCAGAATCAGTGTGACCTTGGGGGACAACACCAGGTGTTCTCCCCCGCCCCGAGGTCCTGTCCATTTTGGTTTTCCACTCCAAAGGCCGTATTCGTCTTCAAATAAACCGAATTCACCTTCGGCTGACAGACGGACACCGGAAGCTGTAACGAGATAATCACGAAACCAGCCTGTCACGTTGCAGTCTTTATCATGTGACGGAGAAACCGAAAATTGCTTCTCAAACTGACCAACCGGAATGGGGATTTCCATTTTCCCGGGAGATGCCAACTCAATCAACGATTCCATAGCGGGTAGAGATGGCAGAAAACCACCGAGGCCCACAGACCATTCCATCCCCGCCCGTTGCCATCGAACCCTCGTAAAGGCACGAACCCCCCTTCCCTCGTCAGCGACCGTTTTCGCCCTTCTCTCAGAAAATGTACAGCGATAGTAAACTTCCACGCTGTCGGTTCCTGCTCTTTGGGCCACAAATTCGGAAAGATCAATCAGTGGACGCAGAAACATGAAGCTGCCTCATTCCCTCATAAACTGCAACAGCCACGCTGTTTGCCAGATTGATGCTCCGGGTTTTTCCCGGCATGGGAATCTTCAGGGACTTTTCCGGGTATTGTTCAATGAGAGATTCCGGGAGCCCCAGTGTTTCCTTTCCGAATACCAATGCGTCTCCCTGCTGGAGGGAAACGTCCCAGTATTCCTTCGCGGCTTTTTTTGAAAAGAAATAGAAGTGTTTCGGATTAACCTTCTCCAGAAACTCCTCAAAGCTGTTGTGGAGGTGCCAATCCAGGTACTTCCAGTAGTCCAGCCCCGCCCGCTTCATGTAGCGATCCTCAAGGGAAAATCCAAGGGGTTGAACCGAGATGCAGCCTACAATTGGCCCCCACGCACAATCTGCCAATGTTACCCGTATTCTGCGGAATTTCAGGTTCAACAAGTACAACATGAAAATGGGGCGATTCCATCTATTCATTCCTCCTGATTTTAAAGCAAGATTTTATCATAAATCGAAAGCAGGGATTGAAAACAACGCTTCTGTCATTTATAGTGATGACGCAGAAGATTGTAGTTTTGATTGAGGAGGAATTTCATGGAATTCATGAAAGAACTTGGTTTAGAGGGCGTTCTCAGCGGTACCTATGCCGGCGAATGGATCAGCGGCGAAGGTCGTGACAAGCTTGTTTCCGTTTCCCCGGCTACAGGGGAAACCATCGGAACAGTTCTCCAGACCAATGAAGCAGACTATGAGCATGTAATGCAGGTTTCCACAGAAGCCTGGAAGAAATGGCGTATGACGCCTGCTCCGATTCGTGGACTCGTGGTTCGAGACCTTGCGGATGAATTGCGAAAGTTCAAAGAACCGCTTGGAAAACTCGTATCACTTGAAATGGGTAAAATCTACCAGGAAGGCCTGGGCGAAGTGCAGGAAATGATTGACATCTGCGATTTCGCAGTTGGCCTTTCCCGTCAGCTCTACGGCAAAACCATGCCGTCAGAACGGCCTGAGCACCGCATTCAGGAACAGTGGCACCCCCTTGGCACCATTGGCATTATTTCAGCATTTAACTTTCCAGTAGCTGTCTATGCCTGGAACGCGGCACTGGCTGCCGTTTGCGGCGATACGATGGTCTGGAAGCCTTCTTCGAAAGCACCTCTTTGCGCGGTTGCAGTACAGAATATAATAAACCGCGTGGCAAAACGTCACGATTGCGAAGGTGTTTTCAATCTCATCATCGGAAAAGGCTCCACTGTCGGTGAACGTCTCCTTCAGGACAAACGAGTACCTCTCGTCAGTTTTACCGGATCTGTTCCCATGGGCAAACACGTGGGAGAAGTTGTAGGAGCACGCCTTGGGCGTACCATCCTTGAACTCGGTGGCAACAACGCCGTTGTTGTAATGGAAGATGCGGATATAGACAACGCAGTGAACAGTGTGTTTTTTGGTGCCGTC
>CBEUWV010000229.1:0-3807 GCA_965546895.1 uncultured bacterium | reverse complement strand
CCGATTCAACTCGGACCTTGTCAATGATCTGGGGAACCTTGTTTCCCGTACGCTGGGAATGATTGACCGCTACTGTGATGGCAAGATTCCCGAACCGGATGTAGATGATGAGCGATACAGGAAAATGGAATCAAGGGTCAAGGAATGCGCGGTAAACTGGGAAAGCTATTTCGACACCTATCAATTGCATAAGGCAATGGAAGAGATATGGTCACTGCTGTCTGATTTAAACAAATTTATTGTGGAACAGGAACCATGGGTGCTGGCAAAAAATCCGGAAAGACGGAGGGAACTGGATACAGTTCTTTTTGTAGTGGCGGAAGCAATCCGGCTTGTGGCTCTTGTTCTTTCCCCTGTGATGCCGGTGAAGAGTCAGGAAATCTGGCGCAGGCTGGGGTTTGACGCAAAAGTGGAAGATTGCGTGGTTTCCATAATGAGATTCGGGTCTTTGAAAGCCGGATCGGTGTTGAATGATTCCAAAGAGCATTTATTCGCCCGCGTTGACGCTAAAGAGTATCTGACAGGAGAACAATCTGAACCGGGGAAGAATAAAGCTGAGAAAAAGAACAAAAAGTCCAAATCGGACGAAAATCCGGAGGCGGGAATGGAAAATCTGATTTCAATTGATGATTTTGCGAAAGTGCAGCTGAAAGTGGCAAAAGTTCTGGCAGCTGAAAAAGTTGAGAAGTCCAGAAAGCTGATAAAAATGAAGATATCTCTGGGAGAAGAAGAACGTCAGATTGTTGCTGGTATTGCCTTGCAATATGAGCCGGAGGACCTGATTGGCCGTCAGATTATTGTGGTTGCAAATCTTCAACCCGCCAAGCTGATGGGAATCGAATCTCAGGGAATGTTGTTGGCCGCATCCGGAGAGGACGGGGCACCGTTCCTTCTTTCACCGGATGAGGGTGCGAAGCCCGGATTTAGAATCAAGTAAATTCAGAAAGGATTCCAGAATGGAACAGAGAAAAATAGCGGTAATTGCTTTCGGGGGAAATGCGCTGCTCCAGGCCCATGAAAAAGGGACTCAGGATGAGCAGATTGAGAACGCAAAACGCGCAGCAGATATGATGTATAACGTGTATGCCAGTGGATATACGATGCTGTTAGTTCACGGAAACGGGCCCCAGGTGGGCAATATTCTGATTCAGCAGGATCGGGCATTGGATCAGATTCCACCCTACACACTGGACATCTGCGGAGCCATGACCGAAGGCAGCATGGGATATATGATTGAGCGCTCCCTGATCAACCGCATACTGGCAGCAGGAGAGACACCCAGGGTGGCCACTGTAATTTCTGAAGTCGTGGTGGACGGAGAGGATGCAGCATTTTCCAACCCGACCAAGCCGGTGGGGCCTTTTTACCCTGAGTTTAGGGCGGAAGAGCTGATGCGGAGCAAGAAATGGGTGATGAAAGAAGATTCAGGGCGGGGATGGCGCAAGGTGGTTCCCTCTCCGAAGCCTATTGAAGTGGTTCAGGAACCGGCAATACGGACTCTTCTTGAGAGCGGTCATATTGTCATTGCAGGCGGCGGCGGTGGGGTCCCGGTAAAACGGGATATTTCGGGATACCTTATGGGAGTGGAAGCGGTGATTGACAAAGACTATACGTCCAGCCTGCTGGCTCGGAACCTGAAAGCGGACCTGTTCATAACGCTGACCGGTGTAGACCAGGTGTTTGTTGATTTTGGTAAACCGACGCAACGGGCACTTACCCGGATAACTGTAAAAGAAGCCAGAGAATTACTGGCAGACGGGCAGTTTCCAGCGGGTAGTATGGGGCCAAAGATTGAGTCTGCTGTGGAATATATTGAGTCAGGTGGAAGCGAGGTGCTGATCACTTCCGCCCAGGCAATTGAAGAGGTAAAAGATATTGAAAAAGTGGGGACACGAATTATTCCATGAAACATTTGATTCGCCTGAGTGACGCAGAAAACACTGACATTGAGAGGATTCTGGAACTGGCTTCCCGGATGGAAGCTACCCCGGAGTCGTTTCAAAATGAGCTGGCCGGTCGAGCCATTGGACTTTTTTTTCAAAAGCCCTCCACGCGAATGCGGTTTGCCTTTGAGGTTGGAATTGCACAACTGGGAGGTACAAGCTCGGTATTTCGTACTTCTGACCTTCAGCTTTCACGGAAGGAATCTATGGCAGACACTGCCCGCATTTTGTCCAATTATTTAGACGCCATTGTGATTCGGGGACGGACTCAACAGGACCTCCTGGATTTTGTACAGTTTGGCGATATGCCTGTAATTAACGGTCTGACAGCCAAATTTTACCCCGTCGGTGCCCTTGGCGCGGCATTTACCATGAAAAAAGCATTCGGGACCTTATCCGGCCGGAAGCTTGCGTACGTGGGAGATGGTAACAATATCGCCCATTCGCTCATACAACTGTGCCCCCGAATCGGAATGAACATTTCTGTGATTTCACCGGAGTTGTATCAACCCAGTCTGGACGTTGTAGAAGAGGGCAAGGCCCTTGCCAGGAAGGCAGAAACTGCTTTTGAAATTACGGATGATATCAACGCCGTGTCTGGTGCTGATGTCATTTTTACAGATGTATGGACTTCCATGGGTATGGAGGAGGAACGTGATGAACGACTCCAGGCATTTCAGGGGTATCAGGTGAATCGGAAGATGCTGGAAATGGCCGGTGGTACTCCCATGGTACTTCACTGTATGCCGGTGCGCAGAGGAGAAGAGATTTCCGCAGAAGTTGCGGCAAAATCCGAAATATATGAAAATGCGGCAAACCTTTTGCATGTGGCAAAAGCGATCTTATATTACCTGCTCTAAGGAGGAAAAATGAGTAAGACCAAAGTTCTGATTATGGGTGCGGCTGGACGTGACTTTCACAACTTCAATGTGTACTATCGGGACAATGACCAGTATGATGTAGTGGCGTTTACTGCAACTCAAATTCCGGACATTGACGGACGGATGTATCCGGCTTCCCTGGCCGGGAAGAACTATCCCAACGGGATTCCCATCAAGGCGGAAGAAGACCTGGTTAAACTGATAAAAGAACATGGTGTCAACGAGGTTGTATTTGCATACAGCGATGTACCTTATGAAGTAATCATGAGCAAGAGTGCCATTGTTAACGCTGCCGGTGCTGATTTCAAAATCATGGGTGCAGAGCGGACGATGCTGAAGTCTACCAAACCGATCATTGCGGTTTGTGCGGTCAGAACAGGATGCGGGAAGAGCCAGACAACCCGTCGTGTGGTGGAAATTCTTCAGAGCATGGGGAAAAAAGTTGTGGCGGTCCGCCATCCCATGCCTTACGGTGACCTGGAAAAACAACGCTGCCAGCGTTTTGCTACAATCGAAGACCTGAAAAAGGAAAAATGCACCATTGAAGAGATGGAAGAGTACGAAC
This sequence comes from uncultured bacterium, assembly GCA_965546895.1. Lineage (GTDB taxonomy): Bacteria > Acidobacteriota > Holophagae > Thermotomaculales > Thermotomaculaceae > UM-FILTER-49-7. Next base: position 418 of record CBEUWV010000229.1, on the reverse strand, counting down.
CCCACATTGCCAAAGGGGTTGTGGTATACGCCGGTGTGGACTATGAAGACATACTTCGGGAAGCGGAGAAAGAAGCCGACGTGGTGGTTTGGGACGGCGGAAACAACGACATGTCGTTTTACAAACCCGATCTGTTGATCACAGTTGTGGACCCGCATCGTCCAGGCCATGAAATCAGCTACTATCCCGGTGAGGTGAATCTCCGGGCTGCAGATATTGTTGTGATCAACAAAGTGGATACCGCGGATTATTACAACATTGAAGAAGTACGGGAAAATATCCGGATGGCCAATCCGGGCGCCGTCATCGTAGATGCGGCATCTCCGATTCAAGTGGACGATCCCGCTGTGATTCGCGGTAAGAAAGTGCTGGTAGTGGAAGATGGACCGACTCTCACACACGGGGAAATGACCTACGG
>CBEUWV010000228.1:0-3826 GCA_965546895.1 uncultured bacterium | reverse complement strand
TATAATCGGGGCCGGGCCGGCGGGTTTATCCTGCGCCTACTTTCTGGCCGTTGCCGGAATGCATGTTACAGTTTTTGAAAGAGAAAAAGATGCCGGCGGTGTAGTTCGAAATGTCCTGCCCGATTTCCGCATCCCGGAAGACGCCCTACAGAAAGACATAGATTTTATCCATGCACAGGGCGTAAACTTTCAATTCAATTGCGACCCTGAACTCTCTGTCTCCCAGTTGAAAAAACAGGGCTTCCACTATATTTTCCTTGGAATCGGTGCGGAAAAGGAACGTCAGCTCAGTATAGAAGGCAATTCCAGCCGCATTATCAGCGCCCTGGATTTCCTGAAGACATACAAGAACACACCGGAAAAACTCCGGTTGGGAACTGACGTTGCTGTAATTGGAGGCGGAAACACGGCAATGGACAGCGCCCGGGCGGCGAAGCGTTTACCGGGTGTTGAGACGGTAACTATTGTCTATCGCAGAACCCGGGAACAGATGCCGGCGGATGTGGAAGAGTTTGACAATGCGATAGATGAAGACATTCAGTTTGAGGAATTGCTGAATCCGGAATCTTTTCAGGATGGCATTATGAGCTGCCGCGTAATGAAGCTGGGAGATGCGGATGCCAGTGGACGGCCCCGGCCGGAACCCACCGAGGAAACGTATGAGATGCCGGTGGACACGATTATCGCAGCCATCGGAGAATTGGCCAACGACGAATATCCGTCAAAAAATGGAATTGACATGAATAAAAACGGCGCCATAAGCACAAACCCGGATACTCTGGAAACCAGCGAGCCGGGTGTTTTTGCCGGTGGAGACGCCAGGCGAGGGCCTTCCACAGTTGTGGAATCCATTGCGGATGGACGAAAAGCCGCAGAAGCGATTATCCGAAAAATTCAACCGGATTGGGACGGGATTCTCTTTTACGACTCCCCCTCCCCCACTCTGTCGGGGTCAAAAGAGAAGGCTGAACGGGAAAAAGGAATTCTCCTGGCATATAATTCAGAAGATCCGGATACTGTAGTTGCTGAAGTGGAATCCATCCGCTGCCTGCAATGTAACGAGGTGTGTAACAAATGTGTTGAAGTGTGCCCCAACCGGGCCAACATCAGGATTATTTTAGCTGACAATAGCGGACACAACCTGAACCAGATCCTGCACATTGAGGATTTATGCAATGAATGCGGAAACTGCGACACCTTCTGCCCCTACGATGGCGCTCCTTACAAGGACAAGCTTACACTGTTTGGCAACGAGAAAGACTTTGAGCTAAGTAGCAACGATGGTTTCCTGGTGGAAATAGTGAACGGAGAAACCAGAGTTCGCTATCGGGTGGGTAGCATCACGGGAAGCGGAATTCTGAGCAAAACCGGTACAGTGAAGTTTGAAAAATCAGCACTCAATGCCGATGTTCGCCAGTTCATTGAGACCGTTGTTACCCGGTATCGCTACACCTTTGCCTGACAAAGGAGAATGACATGAGAAAAATCCTCTCCAACGCGACCATTGTCCAGCTGGACCCGCCCATCGTAGAACACAGCACCGATATCGCCATTGAAAACGGTAAAATTCTCAAAACAGGGAAGGATCTAGCTATTTCTTACCCGAATGCCACCGTCATTCCCATGGATGGGAAACTGGTGATGCCTGGAATGGTTTGTGCCCATAACCACTTCTATTCGGCCCTTGCACGGGGAATTACTGCCGACATTGCCCCTTCGCCAGACTTTCTCTCGATCCTCAAGAATCTCTGGTGGCGACTGGACAAAGCCATTGACCGGGAAATCCTTCAATCCAGCGCCATTGTCGGAGCCTTGGAAGCTGTAAAAGCCGGTACAACGACAGTCATTGACCATCACGCCTCCCCGAACTTTATTCGCGGCTCACTGGACGTTATTCGTGAAGCCTTTGAAAAAGTGGGCCTACGGGGCATTCTCTGTTACGAAACGACAGACCGCAACGGTGAAGCTGGCATGACAGATGGCATTGCTGAAAATACAGAATTTGCCAGTCAGATTGATCGAAACGATGAGAAACGGCTGGTGGAAGCCGCCATCGGAGGGCACGCCCCCTTCACACTTAATGACACAGCTCTGACAATGGTGAAAAAAGCCATTGAAGAAACCGGTCGGGGAATTCACGTCCATGTCTCTGAAGACGGCCACGATGCAGCCTTTTCCCGTCAGCACTACGGGGAGGACCCGCTCATCAGACTGCAGCGTTTTGGCCTGCTAAATGAAAAAGCGCTCATTGTCCACGGTGTTCACCTGGGTGAAAGTGAAATCGCCTTACTCAATGAAAATGACAGCTTCCTGATTCACAATCCAAGATCCAATATGAACAACAATGTCGGATACATGAAAAATATCCAGAAGGTAAAGAACCTGGCAATGGGAACAGATGGAATTGGCGGAGATATGTTTGAAGAATTCAAGTTCACATACTTCAAACATCGGGATGCGGGCGGCGACTGGTGGCCCGATAGCATTGCAAAGATGCTTCAAAACGGGAATCGCATCCTCGAACGCTATTTTGGGGGAGATTTTGGTGTGATTCAACCCGGCTGCCGCGCAGACCTCACAATTCTGGACTACGACGCCCCTACCCCGCTCACAGCAGAAAACGTGGCCGGTCACATCGCCTTCGGTATGGGATCCAGAGATGTGAATTCCGTCGTGGTAAACGGCAAATTCATTTATCGGAACCGTGAATTCCCTTTTGATAGCGACCGCATCTACGCGACAGCCCGAAAGGCGGCCGAAAAGCTCTGGAAAACAATGTAACTACCGGACTGAGTCAAATTCAGTTGTGGAACCTTCTTATTTCCTGCACAAAGTGAAAATGTACGGAGCACCTGGATGATTTGTCATACACAATCATCAGGTGTATTATGAGGGAACGATTGGCATCGCCGTCCGGGTCCATAATGGAACAGTGTGTTTTACGCAGAAATATATACCCTTGAGCGGGCAATTTAATGAGCGTGCCCACTTGGAGGAGAAAAAATGAAGAGAAGCATTCCCCTTGTTTTTTTATTAGTGGCAGTTGTCAATGCCGGTGGACTGAAACTGAATAAGATCTGGGAAACCGATCCAGTAATGATCACGGCAGAAAGCGTCAATTATGACGCGGGACGGGATGTACTCTATGTGTCGTGCATAAATGGGGCCCCAACCGCAAAGGACGGCAACGGATTCATTGCGAGGATTAAACCGGACGGAAAGCTCTTGAATGAAAAGTGGGTAACTGGATTGAATGCTCCAAAAGGGACCGCCATCGTGGGAAATTTTCTTTTTGTAACCGATATTGATCATCTGGTTAAGATTGATATCCTGAAAGGTAAGATTATGGGACGATTCCCTGCTCCCGGATCTCAATTTCTCAATGACGCGGCTGCGGACAAAGACGGAAATGTCTACATTTCAGACTCATCTTCAGTCTCTACCATCTACAAGTTTGATGGGAAAAAAGTCTCTGTGTGGCTCACAGACAACCGCATTCAACATCCCAATGGACTATTGAGAAGAGGAGACACATTGCTGGTCGGAAACGGCGGAAACGGAAAAATATTTGCCGTCTCATTCAAAGACAAAATTATAAAGACTTACGCAAGTTCCAAATATGGTGTAGATGGCTTGAAGCGTGGCCCCGGTGGGAACTTTATTGTGTCGGATTGGGCCGGCCACATCGGTCAGATAGCAAAAGACGGCAGTTATCACCTGCTTCTGGACACCAGCAGCGAAAAGATCAACGCAGCGGATCTTGAAGTTATCGTAGATTGGAAAATGCTGTTTATTCCCACATTCTTTCACAACACCGTTGCCTGCT
>CBEUWV010000227.1:0-3836 GCA_965546895.1 uncultured bacterium | reverse complement strand
TTCCACTGGGGCACGGTGTTGGCTCTCCCATGTTTTTCACGCTGAGTGGCGGCCTTTTTATTATGGTGTTAGCCTACGGGCTGTATCAGCCAGCCGCCTATGCCGGGGTCAAACGCTACACCAACCCTCAAACTGCTGCCATGGGATATGCCGTTGTTTATGGACTCATGAATCTCGGTGCCTTCTTTTCCGTTTTTTTTGCCCCCTTGCCCCGCCACCACTTCAAGAGTGTTTTTCCGCCCAACGGCCTCACGGCTGTTTTCTGGGTGTACGCGGCCATTTCTCTCTTTGGGCTCATCTTCACCATAGTAGTACTGACAAAAAAAACTGATGAAAACGCTGTCAGCCAAATTGCCGGTGAAACCGAGGACCAGGCGAAGAAAAACGGTAAAGACTCTGAAACCGCCGATAAAGCAGATACCGCCCAAAAAGACACTCCGAAGATCCGCATCAACAATTCCCTTCTTTCACTTTTTTCTGCCATTGCCGCCACCTCACTGGCCCTTGGGATCGTCATCCACAACGGTGGAATCATGATTGCTTCCACAACACGCTATGAAGGCTTGCCCCTTGTGGAATGGGCTGCCTATGCCGCCGCTTTGCTGTTCACCATTCTTGCAATCATTGATTATTTGCGTCATCGGCCGGATCATCCTTTCAGGGACCTTCGCTTCACATTCTTCATTTTCATTCTGATTCCGGTCCAGACGCTATTTGCCCACAATTGGCTTACATTGCCCTACTACCTGGATCGCGCATTCAAAGGCAGCATGGTCAGTCACTATTTTGAATTTTTCTCCAACCTGAACCCGATTCTCATCTTCTTCCTCGCGCCACTGGTAGCCGGGCTTACGGCAAGGGCCAATGTGTATAAAATGATGATTTACGGAACATTGGTAATGGCCATCCCCACTTTTCTCCTTGCCCTGGGACCCAATGTTCCACTCTTTTTGACCTATGTTCTTTTCATGTCAATTGGAGAAGCTATGTGGCAGCCCCGTTTTCTACAGTGGATCGCGGAAATCGCTCCGGAAGGAAAAGTCGGAATTTACATGGGAATTGGCCAGTTTCCCTGGTTTCTTACCAAAATGATAACCGGCTTTTATTCCGGTTATTTCGTCGCGAAGTATCTGCCCAAGACCGGACTGCCCCACAGCGGACAGATGTGGTTCATTTACGGTTGTATTGCCATTGTATCTCCCATTGCGTTAATCCTGGCCAAAGGCTGGATGCAGAAGGGAATGAAAGAGAAACAATAAACAGGATTCCGGCAAAACAGGGATCGGTTTATCCTTTCGCTTCGTTGCATTTTTCGGTTCGATGGATTATATTGGAAGTAGATAAAGGAGGCATAAATGGCTGAGGAAAAACGCCAGCACCGACGGAAACTCATTTCGAGGCTGGTTGGAGTAGACAGAGGGAACGGAGAGATCAACTTCGGTATGACCGGCAACATCTCCAAAGGCGGAATGTTGATGAAAAGCCCCTACCCCGTTGAAACCCGGCACCATTTCACCTTTTTCCTGGGCATGGGTGATGATGTTGTTTCCGTTGATGGAAAAGCCGTGGGCTGTAAGCGCATTAACGGCATGTACAATGTCAACGTGGCGTTCAATGACGATTTTCCAGAAGAACTCTGACTGATTTAGGCCTGTACCTGGATTTATGATGACGGTGGTGATTGATGACAATAAACGCGGCAGGCTCAAATTCAACTACAAATAGAAACAAGAAACAGATGGAACACTATTATTCAGGACTGTACACGGATTTCTATGAATTAACCATGGCCCAGGCCTTTTTCTTTTCAGAAAAAAGGAATACATCAGCCATCTTTGACCTCTACTTCAGGAGTAACCCTTTCAAAGGCGGATACGGCGTTTTTGCCGGACTGGAAGACGCAATAAATGGTGTTCTCCAGTTTTCTTTTGAGAAAAATGACTTGGACTACCTCGCATCCATCGGTTTCAGAAACGAATTTCTGGATTATCTCGCTAACTTCCATTTTTCAGGTAGCATTCATGGGTTCCGGGAAGGGGATGTTGTATTTGCAAACGATCCGCTTTTACGGGTAGAATCCACTATCCTGGAAGCCCAGTTGATTGAATCCATGCTGTTAAACATCATCAACTATCAGACTCTGATCGCCACCAAGGCCACCCGGGCCGTTTTTGCGGCAAAGGGCAGGGATGTCGTTGATTTCGGCCTTCGCCGGGCCCAGAGCATGGGAGCCATTGCTGCGGCCCGCGCGGCTTATATCGGCGGCGCCATGGGCACATCCAACACTTTTGCCGCCAAGCGTTACAGCATTCCAGCAGTAGGAACCCATGCCCATAGCTGGATTCAGAGTTTTGAAACCGAAGTGGAGGCCTTCCGGAAATACGCAGAAATATACCCGGATCACACAACCTTCCTTGTGGACACGTATGGCACTCTGGAATCCGGTATCCCCCACGCCATCCAGGTAGCGAAAGAACTGGCAGAAAAAGGCCATGCGCTTCAGGCAATCCGGCTGGATTCCGGGGACCTTGCCTACTTCAGCAAAAAGGCTAGAAAACTACTGGACAATGCAGGGCTGGCAGATGTAAAAATTGTGGCATCCAATCAACTGGACGAAAAACTCATTGCCAGCCTGCTGGAACAGAATGCCCCCATTGATGTCTTTGGAGTGGGAACACGGCTGGTCACCGGGGGAGAACAATCCGCTTTGGATGGGATTTACAAATTAAGTTCAATCGGTGGTGTTCCGACCCTGAAACTATCCGAGAACGAAGAAAAAATCAATTTCCCGGGAAGAAAAAATGTTGTCCGCTATATAAACGGAGATGGAAAGTTTGCCATTGACGGAGTCCTCCTTGAAGACGAGGTCGAAGATCGAGTTCGGATACTTCGACACCCGTCTATTGAATTTAAGAAAACACGAATTGTTCGGGAAGGGTTAAAACCTGAAAAGGTATTTCTCCCCTTTGTGGAAAAGGGAAATATTGTTGGGTCCTTTGCGAATCTGGAGAAAGTTCGGCAGTTTGCAAGGGAACGGTTTGCGCTTCTCCCTGACGAGCACAAGCGCTTCGTGAATCCACACCTTTATCGGGTCGGACTCAGCAACCGTCTCTATGAAATGAGACGGAATCTCATCGAAAAGGGACACAATCATGGGTAAAAGCTGTTTGCTGGTTGTGGATGTGCAGAATGATTTTTGTCCCGGAGGCGCTCTTGCGGTTCAGGACGGGGATGCTGTTGTCCCCCCAATCAACCGGATTCTGTCAGCATTCGAACTGACCATCGCAACCAGGGACATGCATCCTCGAAAAACCGTTCATTTCAAGAAATGGCCCCCCCACTGCATAGCGGGGACAACCGGTGCGGAATTCCACCCGGATCTGAAAACAGACTTCATCAACATTTTTGCAGAAAAAGGGACCTCCAATGCGGACGATGGTTACAGCGGTTTCGAAGCCACAAACGTGAATCTTGCTGAAATACTCCGGGAACAAGATGTAGATGAGTTGGTCATATGCGGATTGGCAACTGATTATTGCCTGAAAGAAACCGCATTGGATGCGATTAGACTGGGCTTTCATGTGACCGTACTGACAGATTGTACTCGAGCGGTTAATCTCCATCCCGATGACGGCGCAAAAGCCCTCGCGGAAATGGCCGATGCCGGTGTCCATTTGACAACGAGCAGTGAACTGCTCAGTAAACAATAATTTATGTCCTGTTCAGGATGAAGTTGAGGTGGGCGGGGCAGAAAGTGCAAGTGAACGTGCAAGTGCGAGACGAAGAGGCGGCTTTGCCGCCGTGAATGGTGAAAAGTGGATGGTGGATGGTTCAGA
>CBEUWV010000226.1:0-3850 GCA_965546895.1 uncultured bacterium | reverse complement strand
TTCTATTTTGCAAAAGTACAGGGCAGAAGTCAACCCTGCTGGCATCCTGGCATCCCCCCATTTTTTTAAGCCACCTCCAGAAAAGAGGAAGGCCAATCAAACAACGGCCGTTGCATCGCTTCCCATCGGGCCTTGCAGCGGGACATCTTCGTGGAACGGAAACGAAAAACACGGCCAATGCCACGGAACATTCGCTGAAGTCCTTTCAAGAGTTGATAATACATAAACCGTGGCCGATTCTTCCTTTTCGTTTTCTCCATGGCCGCTGACTGGATAATCACTGCCTTCAATCGTTCTTTTTCAGAGATTCGGGCCAGTACTGCCCAGCTGAGCAAAGAAAGACCCACCAGTGTCCGCATGCGGGAGAATTTGCGGACTGTCGCTTTCTCTATTCCGAATCCCTGCTTCTCAAAGCGATAAGCTTCTTCAATCGACCAGCGTCTGAAGTAGGCGCTAATCCGTTCCCGGATGATTCTGGATGACCGGATGTGCCCGTTGGTGATGAACATGATGACCCCTTTGTTTCGTTTGTCTTTGTATACGATTAGGGTGAAGGGAAGACGTTCGCTTTTCCCTTCCCGACCCACCGGTATCATGACCTTGCAATAGCCGAAACGGCCCCATTTGTTGTACTTATAACGACGGCTCAGTGCCAATGCAGCGTTCAGGATGTTCTGTTTCACGCCCCGTATCCAGACGTCCCGTGTTTTCCGTGCCCGAACGATGAAGTCGATACCCAGGCGGTACCATTCCTTGAAGTGACCTTTGCTGTCATAGCCTCTGTCCATGACCCAGAAGCCAACCGTTCCAAAGGCTTTGACTGTCTGTCTCACCAGTTTCCACGCTTCTTTGTTGGCACTTTCAAACCCGGCCTCTACCGTGCTGTACAGGTCAAGCAATACCGGAAAGGTGAATTTCTTTTCCGTATCATAACCGGTGACCTGATTCAGATTGTGCCCATTCATGATTTTGCCGGTACTTCCGTCTTTTACATGGGCAATGGATTCAAACTGATTCCCGTAGACGTGGGTGATGTCACCACTGTCCAGTGCGAAGATGGTTTTCCCCGTCACCCACCGCTTTGCCTGTCTCATGCACATCCGGTTTATCAGCGGAAGCAACATGGGATTTAATGCCATTCTTCGAAGGCGTTTCACCGTCTGTTTGACACTGATGGGTTCACCTAAGGTCCGTGCCATTTCCGTGAGGTTGGCACTACCGCTTACAAGCATTCCGATGACCCCTTCCACAATGAATTTCCGAATGGGTCTTGTCAGGCCCTTTTCTTCTACATTTACAATCTGTTGCAAAATTCTTTTCACTTTTGCTCGGGATTCTGCTATCATGGTCTCACCTCTTTTGTTTTGTTATGTGTCACTTAACACTTTTCCATTGTAGCAAAACAAAAGAGGCTTTTCCATTCAAAAAACACACTTTATTGATAGATTTATAGAGGGGTTATTCAGGTCTTATTTCAAAAAATGGGGGGATGCCAGAAAAAGAAAGAGGCGGCTTTGCCGACGTGAAGTGTGATGAGTGATGGGTGACAAAAGAGGGAGAGAGAAGTGATGAGTGATGTGTGATGGGTGATGCGTGACAAAAGACAGGGAACGAGCCAATTCCCTTCTGCCTCGCACTTTCACTCGCACTTTCTGCCCCCCTACCCCCTACCCCTACTCCAACTCTAATGTAAGTCTAAGAACAAACAGCCTATCTTTTTCTTTTCCCAACTCATCACTCATCACACTTCACCCTTCACCTCTTCATCGTCCCTGAAACAGTGAATTTCGCCCGTATTTTTTCTGAACTTTATCCATCGTTCGGTACACAGCCGCCACGGCATATCCGCGAGCACCCGCCGTAAGGGGCCGGCTCCCCCCATCCACGAAAAGAGGAGATAAGCGGACACCGACCAGCCGTATCGGCAACAAAAGGCAGTCTACAAGACTGAACAATTCTTCTGCCTGTCGAATTACCTCAAAATCATAGCGCAGTTCAGTTCGGGTCCGATGTTGCTCAAAGGCCTGAAAATCACCATATCGAACCCGGACCGAAATTCCGCCTGCCTTTAGATTTTTTCTTCTCATTCGTGATGCCACCTTTCGACAGAGGTCTCGAAGTACAGCCAGCACTGCTTTTCTGTCTTTCATATCCCTGTCCAGTGTCACTTCAGAGGAAACGGATTTGGGAAACGGGTTCTCCACCGGTCGGGTAAGCAGCAGGCGTTCCCAGAACAATGGAGCCCTTGCCACCAGTTCTCCCACGGTGGAAATATCCAGATACTTCAGATAAGCAGTGGTCATCTTCCCCACCCCCGGCATCAGGGAAATCCGGTGGTCATATAGAAATGCAGTTTCATTTCGAGGCAATATCATGCAGATACCATTTCGCTTCGCCAGTTTGGAAGCCAGTTTGGCCACAAGGGGGAATCGGGCGATTCCAATGGAACACGGCACCCCCACTTCCCGTTCTATTTCCCCATGAATCCTGTCCGCAATCCGCATCGGTGGCCCCCAGAGGCGTAACACTCCGCTTAAATCCAGCACAGCCTCGTCCACGGACAAAACCTGCACGTCCGGCGTAATCTCCCTCAAAATTTCCATTACATTGCGGGATACTGCTTCGTACAACAGGTGGTTCGGATGCACAATTATCAAATCCGGACAGCGGCGCTTTGCCTCCAGGATAGACGTACCGGAACGGACCCCATAGGCCCGGGCCTCGTAGGAGGCCGCAGCCACTACCCCCATCCGGCTCCCCCGGCCACCGCCGACAACAACCGGTTTCCCCCGCAACTCGGGGTGACGGATCAACTCCACCGATACAAAAAATGAATCCATGTCCACGTGGGCAAATATGGAATTAATCCCGTTCAACATTTCTGTTCCGGTCCTTCGGCCCGCAGTTTAAGTATAAGTTTGAGTTTAAGTTTAAGTAAAGAAAGGGACCAGACCATTTGAAACTACATGATTCTTCATGAATCAGCTCTGAACTTAAACTCAAACTCAGACTCAAACTTGATTCCCTGTCTTTCGTCACCCATCACTCATCACTCTTCACTTCTCCTAATATTTCCGGACAACGCCAACCACCACACCTTGAATTTCAACATCTGTCAATGGCACGCGAATCGCTGCCATCGCACGATTAGCCGGAACCAGTACCGCCAAATCCCCTTCCTTTTGAAAGCGCTTCACAGTGGTTTCGGTCCCATTCACCAATGCGATAACGATATCTCCGTCCCGGGCGGTATCCCGCTTTTCCACAATCACAATGTCCCCTTCACAGATATGCTCTTCAATCATGGAGTCCCCGGTAATCCGCAATGCATACGTTCGGGCAGGGTTGGGAACCAATGCAACAGGGACCTCGATATTCTCCTGAAATTCGCACACATCCGAGGGCACCCCCGCGACAACCCAGCCAAAGAGGGGAATGGTGATAGCGGAGACAGGGGATTTCAACACATCCTCCACCGGCAGCAGCGCCACGCCCTTTTCCTGCAGGTTACGGATATGGGCATGAACCGTGGAAACAGAACGGATTCCCATACAATCCGCCAATTCCCGCAATGTTGGGAATACGCCGGTTTCCGCCATCAATCTTCGGACACAATCCATCAACTGGCGTTGCTTTCGAGTTAATTCCATCGGCACCTCCAATTAAAAGAAGTGTTCTGTGCGCCTGCGGCGCCTATTTCAGTTTAAATTTGAGTCTAAGTAAAGAGAAATGTTAAATGATAGATGTTGGATGTTAAATGAAAAAAATCAGGGAATTAACCATTCTCTGCCATTTTTGTCACCCATCACTCATCACTCATCACTCTCCTTTCCGGTCAGAACACTTCTCT
>CBEUWV010000225.1:0-3897 GCA_965546895.1 uncultured bacterium | reverse complement strand
CATCAAAGAGGTGCTGACTTGTGTCCACAACACCATCATCCGGAGAAGTTCCGATGGGGCACCCCCCGAGGATGTGGGCGGTAAGCGGTGTGTCAAACAGGACTTCGTAGATATTGCTCATGGCCACTCCGTTAAAGAGTTCGGCCATTTTTCTTGCATACTCGTTTGCTTTCGGGATGTACACCGGCACCCGTTCCACGCCGGGCTCCAAGCTGCTTTTCAGTTTTATGCCACCGAACCATTTTGACTTTGACTTCAACCGAATCCGGTTATCTCTGGATTGCATGACCAGCAGGATGATGGATTGTTTTGCCCATTTCCCTGGCCACAGGGCTTTTATGGCAAGGAGGGGATGGCGCAGAATGTTCTTCAAAAGCAGAAGCAGGCGGTTTTTTCCCGTTTCCTTGTCCGTAAGCAGGGTGGTAATCAGCCCCATGATGTTGGAGCCGACCGGATAGCGTACCGGTTCCACGTGGGTTTCCGGGTCCAGGTAAACGCCAGAGGTGATGGCAACTCCCTCCGCGAGGTTCACGTCTTTGCCGAAACAGCGGACACCGAGGAGGGATTCGCTGTTGGTGCGCACGCTGTCTCCAAGGCGTTCGGAGACGGGGATTCGCCCCTTTTCTTTCAGGCTGGATAAAAGCCTCAGGGTACCCAGGACGCCTGCGGCAACAACGATTCCGTTTGTATGATATTTTGTGCGGCGCAGGGCCAGAGCGCCTGGATGCCGGGCAATGACGGTGTAGCCGCCCTTATCCGGAATGATGTCCACAACTTTCTGGTTGGCTCGTATTTCGGCGCCGTTCTGCATGGCAAAGTGGAGGTAGTTTTTCAAAAGGACATTCTTGGCCCCCACTTTGCAGCCGGTCATGCAGCCGCCACAGAGGGTGCAACCGGTGCGGTCCGGGCCCTTTCCATCGAAGTAGGGGTCCGGGACGGTTTCATCCGGTTCTCCGAAGAATACCCCGACTTTTTCCCGATAAAAGGTATCTCCAACACCAAATTCTTTTGCCGTTTGAAGTATCATTTCGTCCATGCCGGTATGCACTTCATTGGTGGTTCTTCCCAGCATGGTTGCAGCGGTTTCAAAATGGGGGGCCAGATCCTGCTGCCAGTTCACTTCCGGTGGAAATTCCGGAGACTGAAAAAATACTTCAGGTGGATTCAACAGGGTATTGGCATACAAAAGCGACCCGCCGCCGACGCCGGAACCGCTCAACACTGCGGTGTGGCGGAAAAAATCAATACGCTGGATCCCCCGGCAGAAAAGTTTCGGGAACCAGAAGAACCGAAAGGGATTGTTGTTGGTTTTTGGGAAATCGCCGTCTTCCCACCAGTTCCCCTCTTCCAGGACCAGTACCCGGTACCCTTTTTCAGAGAGGCGCATGGCAGAAACGCTCCCGCCGAAGCCGGAACCAATGATAATGTAGTCGTACCGATTTTCAGGTGCAGCAGCGGACCTCAAGTTGTGATATCCCCTTGAATGTAGCTTTTCAGGTGTTCCACCTGAATGGTACGATCCTCCAGCACAGATGCCATGATGTCACCGGCGGTGCAGATACCGATGAGTTTTCCTTTTTCCGTGACGGGGACATGGCGCTTTCTGGCGGTGGAAATGAACCGGCTGACTTCTTCAATGGTATCATCAGGGGAGCAGGTCATCAGATCCGTGGACATAACGTCATCCACAAGGGTAGTGTCCGGATCCATGTCTTTTGCAACCACACGTTTCATGACATCCCGCTCCGTAAAGATGCCCCGAAGCCCCTTGTCGTCGGTCACCAACACAGAGCCGATGCTCATTTTCGCCATGAGTTTCGTGGCCTGTCGAATCGTTGTACCCACAGGAACGGTTGCCACTTCGACATTCTTGCGATCCAGGATATCGCGAACGGTTTTCATATCGCACTCCTTTTTGATGAATTCTGAGACTATTATACAGGTTCGAGGCCGTTTTCTACAAGGAAGGATTTGAAGTCGTCCGGCAGGGGGGCGTTCAGTGTCATGTTCTCCCCTGAGATCGGGTGTGGAAAACAAAGCTGTCGACAGTGGAGCAGGGGCCTCAGGTTTCGCAGTGTTTCGTTGCGATTATAAAAGCTGTCTCCCACAATGGGGTAACCGGAAGAAGCCAGATGGACCCGTATCTGGTGGGTCCGTCCGGTGAGGGGCCGCGCTTCCACCAATGTAAGCCCGTTTCGGGCTGCCAATGGGGTTAATTCAGTGGTGGCCTCTTTTGCGCTTTCACCTTGGACCCAGAAGCGGGCCGGTTTTAATCCCGGTACCCGACCGATGGGATTGGCTATTGTAGTCGGGGTAGCCAGTTCACCATGAACAAGGGCCAGGTAACTTTTTCGAATTGTTTTCTGTTGGAACATCTCCCCAACTGGTCGATTTACCTTCTGATCTTTTGTAAACAACACCAGGCCTGTGGTGTCGCGATCCAGGCGATGGTGCAGTCCGGCATAGCCATGAAGGTATTCTTTTACGAAGAAATACAGGTGGTTCACATCAAAACAACGGGTTCCCTGGGTGGTCATTCCCGCCGGTTTGTTCATGCAGATGAGCCAGTTGTCTTCAAAAACAATCCACCGGGGATCAAAGCTGAATGAGGGAGGTTCTTCTCCCCAGCAGGCGAAGACACTGGCGCCTGCCGGTACTACGAAGGCGGCATCCTTCACCCGTTTACCGTTAATCTGAATCCCCCCGAGAGTGAGGGCGTTGGCCAGTTCTTCCCCGGAGATTCCCAGAGTATGAACCAGTTTACTCAGCCGGATCTGTTTTCTGGCGACGATGGTTTTCAAAGGCAAGGGTCAGTCCTCCAACGGCAAATGCCGTAAAAAATGCCGCTGCCGGGCCAAAAGGAGCCCAGACGGCGAGAAATGTAAGCAACGGGAAAAAGAGAGACAGGAGTCCGGCTCTCCCCTTCAGCAGAACCGAGAGTGTTGGGAAAAACAACGAAACAAGAAAGATCGTGTATCCCGAAGCCAGAATCTTGACGATTCCAAGGCCTGAAAGGGCAAATCCAAGGGACAGAGCCAGAAGGGCTATCCCAACCAGATGGGGCGTGAACCTGTGGTGATTCAGTTCCAGAATGTCCCGTTCCAGTATGGCTGTGGCGGAGATAAAAATACTGTCCACTGAAGACAGGATGGCAGAGGCCACAGCAAGAAAAAGCACCAGGTTGAGTTTTTCGATGTTCAATCCTGTGGAAAAAGCGGCCAGCAACAACAGAGAAAACAGGATTTTCAGAATACCGGCGGCCAGCGTGCCTCTGGTCGCCACATCCTCACTGGCGGCACTGAACACCTTGGCAAAAACATCCGGTCCAATGAGGTGGGAAAAAAACATCAGTGCCACAAGGTAAGCAATGGGCAGTCCGATTTCACCCATGGGAGGGGCGTGAAAATGTCCACCACTGATTGCGGCAAATAGGAAACCACCCGCAAGGATAATGAATTGCAGTACATCTGTTCGGGAAACGCTCCACTGGCCGCCGATGAATGCATAAGCCCATGTGAGGCCGCAAATGGCTGTCAATTCCCATGCGGTCAGCCCGGCAACGATCTGCAGAGAGCGGAAGGAAAGGGCCAACCATGCAATCTGTGCAAGGACAATGGCAACGGCCAGCAGTTTTACCAGACGGGGAGGAAAGTGGGATTTCAGCAGTTCAGGAAGCGTCAGTTTTTCGGTCCTCCGCACCCGGGCCGCCAACCAGAGTCCCAGAAGGCAGAGACCGGCGCCGCCAGCGATGTCCGGTGCGATGCCCCATGCCCCATAGCGGCGAATCAATGTCCAGGTGACAACCACGGCAGAGCCTCCGATGGTAGTTGCGGCGATGGTCAGGGACAGGGTAAAGGTGCTAAGTTGACGACCGGACACAAAAAAACCGGTTTCCGT
>CBEUWV010000224.1:0-3897 GCA_965546895.1 uncultured bacterium | reverse complement strand
CTTCTTTTCTCCCTTTCTCAACCATCCACCATCCACTATCCACTATCCACGCGTCCGATAAGGACGCTGTTCCCTGCCTTTTGTCACTCATCACTTTTCAGGTCTTCCGTCCACCGGCGTGGATGAAGCATGGCCTCCGGAGACAGGATTCGGTCAATCTCTTCCTTTGTCAGCAAATTGCGCTCAAGAACGAGTTCATAGACAGATTTCCCTGTCTTCAATGCCTCCCTGGCAATGGAAGATGAATTTTCATACCCGATGTAGGGGTTTAATGCCGTCACGATTCCAATGCTGTTTTCCACGTAGCCCCGGCACACGGCCTTGTTGGTTTTGATGCCAAGGATGCAGCGATCCGCAAGAGTCATCATCCCGCTTCGCATAATGTCAATAGATTGAAAAAGGTTGAAGGCAATGATCGGCTCCATGACATTGAGCTCCAGCTGACCCGCTTCCGCCGCCATGGTAATGGTCAGATCGTTTCCGATTACCTGAAAGGCAATCTGATTTACCACTTCCGGAATCACCGGGTTTACCTTTCCCGGCATGATGCTGGAACCAGGTTGCATTTCTGGAAGGTTGATTTCGTTCAGCCCGGCACGGGGCCCGGAGGATAACAAACGCAAATCATTGCATATCTTCGAGAGTTTCACGGAGATTCGTTTGAACACGCCGGAAAGCTGGACAAAAACACCTGTATCCTGAGTTGCTTCCACAAGATTGCCGGACAATTTCAGGTTCATCCCGGTTACTTTGCACAATTCTTCGGTACAGAGTTTTGCATAGGCGGGATCCGCATTGATTCCGGTGCCGATTGCTGTACCACCCATATTGATTTCCTGCAACAATCTGGCAGACTTTTTCAACATGCGGATGTCTTCCGAAAGCATGGTCGCGTAGGCACCAAATTCCTGGCCCAGGGTCATGGGGACTGCATCCTGAAGCTGGGTCCGCCCCATTTTTATGACATTTCGAAACTCTTTTTCCTTGTTACTGAAAGCCTTTTTCAGGTAGTCCATGGCGCCCAGCAGGCCATCAATGGAAAAAAGCAAGCCGATTTTCAATGCTGTGGGATAGGCATCATTGGTAGACTGGGACAGGTTCACATGGTTGTTCGGATGAATGATGTCATATTCTCCAGGCTTTCTCCCCAATTTCTCCAATGCCCGATTGGCAATCACTTCGTTGGCATTCATGTTTGTGGAGGTACCCGCGCCACCCTGAATCACGTCCACCGCAAAGTGCCGATGTAGCGCACCACTTATAATGTCATCGCAGGCTGCTACAATGGCCCCAGCCACCTCCTCAGTCAGGAGTCCCAACTTCAAATTGGCTTGCGCGGCTGCTTTTTTGACCATGGATAGCGCTTTTATGAGGTTCGGATAATGACTGATGGGCACACCGGTAATCGGAAAGTTTTCAATAGCCCGAAGCGTCTGCACACCGTAGTACACATGGGCTGGTACCCCCCGCTCCCCCAGCAGGTCATGTTCCATCCGAAATCCGTCCGCGTGATAATCTACCGCCTGATGAACCAGTTTCTTACTGGAGCTTTCCAGCCGACGGCTCAGGAGTTTTGAAATGCCTTCAACCATCAGGAAATAGATCCTGGGGGTCTCTCTGCGTATCACTTTCAGCCGCTCCAGATTTAGCATCAGGGCTCTTACCTCAGTAAGAGCGGTGGCGGTGGTTGAATGAACCGTGTCATCCAGAAATACTGCCTCCCCCAGGAAATCCCCTTTTGACAGGACCGCAAGGGTTTCTTTCCCCGCATGGACCTGTTTACTGATTTCCACTTTTCCTTCCATCAGCACCATGAAGCGACTCCTTGGAGAATGTTCCCGAAATAGAACATCTTCCTTAGAATATTTCTTTAATGTAAAAGAGCTGGCAATTTTCTCCAGTTCCTCATCGTTGAGTTTTTCAAACAGAATGATCCCCTTCAGCAGTTCCTTTCTTGCTTTCATAATTCTTTGCTCCCTTCCCTGCAACCGCTCAAGGTAGTCTCTTCTTTGCTTCCAAGTACTCCCGGATTACTTCATTTACAATCTCGGCTGCTGGTTTTATATTCTGGATCAGTCCCACCGTCTGGCCGGCCGACCACACATCCTTCCACGCCTTTTTCTTTCCGGCAGACGCGGATTTTTCCATTCCCTTGATTGCACGGTACCCCTTAAGCATCTTGAACCATTTGCGTGTAAAGGAGAACCGAGTCCAGAACCGTTCCAGAAAACTCAGTTCCGTACCGAGGGATTCCAGATAGGGCGTACGGATAAAATTCGCGTGGGTTCCCGTTACCTTTGCCGTAAAAATGATGTCTTCCGGATTGCCTGAAATAATACTGTCTTTGTATTCCTGATTCACCGATGTTTCTGAACAGGCAATAAATCGAGTACCCATGTACCCTGCCTCCGCACCCAGCGCAAGGGCCGACAACAGGGTGCGCCCATCCGCAATACCTCCGGCAGCAATGACGGGAATGCTCAAATTTTCAACAAGCCAGGGAACCAGAACACTGCCCACAATTCTGCCTGCATGTCCACCAGCCCCATACCCCACCGCGACAACTGCATCCGCCCCCAGTTCTTCAACCTTTTTCGCATATTCCAGGTTCGTTACGTCGCAGAATACCTTTGATCCGATCTTATGTGCCTCTTCAATCACTAATTTTGGAGATCCAAGAGAAGTAATAATGACCGGGACTTTATGACGGATGCAAATTTCCAGATGCTGCTCCTGATGGATGTTGGACTTGTTTGTAATGATGTTGACCCCGTAAGGTTTTTGTGTCAGCGATTTTACTACTTTCAGTCCCTCTTCAAACTTTTCAGGGGTACGGTAATTCAGTGCCGGAAAAGTTCCCAGTCCTCCTGCCTCAGAGACAGCTGCCACCATTTCAGGGTTGGAAACCAGAAACATAGGCGCAGCTATCACCGGAAAGTCGATACCCAGCATCTCAGTCATTCTTGTTTTCACGAAAAGCCTCCAGCTTTTTTTAGTTCCTCGCTGATTATATCGAATTCCAACTGAAAACCGCAGGAACTTTTTGTCCATTACAAAGAAAAAGCCGGGGGGTACCGGCTTTTTTTAGAGGTAGAAATGGAGGCTATTCATTTCTGGAACTATTATCATGCGAGAATAATGCCAGTTTCTCCCATCAGGCGAATATGCCGGAGTTCTCTTTATTTGAATCAGTGTGTTAGTCTCACATACTTTTCATGCCGTTTGTCTCCGGATCACAGCACTTACAGGCATATTCTCACAACCGCGTCATTCTGGCTTACCAAAGTACTCCCGAATGCTTTCAATGTCCACGGGACCAATGATCTCAGCCAAAGTCCCATCATCCGCGTCAAGAACAGCCCGAAGTGAACCGAAACGGGCAAGGAGACGTCGGGCTTTCCTGTCTCCTATTCCGGGAACTTCAGTCAATCCGGGAGTCACGGCAGCTCGGCCCCGCAATTGACGATTGAATGTAATCGCAAAGCGGTGTGCCTCATCCCTCAATCTAATCAATAGTCTTGCGGCAGGCTCTTTCACGTCCAGGATCACGCCCTCAGGATAGCGCTCTGAAAATATCGTTTCCTCTTTTTTGGCAAGTGCAGCCAATTCCACCTTCTCAAGTATCCCCAATGTATCCATAACCTCCCGTGCCGCTTTCAGCTGGCCCTTTCCTCCATCAATGAGAATGAAGTCAGGCAATCGGCCCCTTTCCTTTAAAATTCGGGTATAGCGGCGTCTTACGACCTCGGCAACAGATTTGAAATCATCGTTTCCACCGCCATGACGAATCCGAAACCGCCGATAATTCTCCTTGTCCGGCTCTCCATTCCTGAAAGACACCAGTGAACCCACCATAAATTCACCGCCAAGATGGGAAATATCTATGCATTCCATTCT
>CBEUWV010000223.1:0-3908 GCA_965546895.1 uncultured bacterium | reverse complement strand
TTTGAATTGGAAGATGGCCGAATTGTTTACAAAGGCCCGGGGAGATAAGCAGGGGAAGCGCCCTGTGGGGCGCGTGAATGGTGGATAGTGGATGGTGGTGGGGAAAAGACGGGGACTTGATCAGTTCCCGGTCTTGTTTTCTATTCTGACGCCCACGCCCACTCTGGGGGGTGATGAGTGAGAGCGTCCTTTTCGGACGCGTGAATGGTGGACAGTGGACGGTGGATGGTTGAGAAAGGAAGAAAAGGGACCCATTTTCTGACTTTCTGCCCCCTACCCCTGCTCCTACTCCAACTCATCCGGAGGGAAAGAATGACGAGAAAAATACTGATCATTGAAGATGAACCGGGTGTCGCGGACACTCTCCTCTATGCGTTGAAAACGGAGGGGTTTCAACCCATCTGGTGCGAAACCGGGTCCGAAGGGCTGAAGACACTGAATGAACAGGGAATTGATCTCGTTATTCTGGATATTGGGCTTCCGGACGGGAATGGCTTTGACGTTTTCCGGGAAATTCGAAACGAATCCAGTGTGCCGGTAATATTTCTGACAGCAAGATCTGAGGAAGTTGACCGGGTACTGGGTCTGGAACTGGGCGGCGACGACTACGTAAGCAAGCCCTTCAGTCCGAGAGAGGTGACGGCCCGGGTCAAGGCAGTGTTACGGCGGGCCAGTGGTCATCAGGACGTACCGAAATCCCCACCCTCCGGCTTTCAAGTAGATGAATCCCGCAAGCAGATCACGTTTTTCGGGACTCCACTGGAACTGTCCCGCTACGAATACCGGATTCTATGCGCGCTGATACGGCGTCCCGGGATGGTGTTCAAGCGGGAGATGTTGATGGAACTGGCATGGGATGTTCCGGATCTGAGCGGACTCAGAACCGTAGACACCCACATCAAGACGATTCGTCACAAGCTGAGGGGAATCCGGCCGGGTAATGATCCGATCCGCACCCACCGGGGTTTCGGTTATTCTCTGAAGGAAGAAACGTGAAGATCCAATGGCGGATTTTTCTCGGATTTGCTGTTTTGCTGGGGGCCGGATTTTTCTTTCTGGTCAGATTCGTTGCGGGTGATGTGCGCTCTCAGCTGGCGAAGGCCACCGAAGTTTCCCTGGTGGATATGGCCAACCTTCTGGCCGGTGTCATAGAGACGGATATGGAATCTCCCACGCCGGCCATTGCCCGATTGGCCTCAGTTTTCAATAGGAATAAAAGCCGCAGGTTTTCCGCAAAAATATATGAGCTTACAAAGTCAAAAGTCGATGTTCGCGTGTATGTCACTGACCAGCGGGGAATCGTCATATTCGACTCGGATGACGGCCGGGCGAAAGGTGACGACTTTTCAAAAAAGAACGATGTTTTCCTTACATTGCAGGGCAAATATGGAGCCCGGGCCACCCGGGAAGACCCGACGAATCCGTTGACATCCATTTATTATGTTGCCGCACCTGTCCGCTTCAAAGGAAAAATTGTCGGGGCCGTTACAGTGGCCAGTCCGGTATCGAATTTGAATCTCTTCATTCAAAATTCAAGAAGGAAAATATTTGTTTTTGCTGCTTTTGCGTTCCTTATGGTTCTATTGGTCAGTTATCTTATTTCATTGTGGATTACCGGGCCTGTCAAGCGATTGGAATTGTACGCCCGTTCCGTTGGGAAAAAGCCGCGCAAGCCGCTTCCCAGGCTCGGAAGTGGAGAAATGCGTGTGCTGGGAGAAGCACTTGTTGATATGCAGACAGAACTGGAAGGAAAGCGCTATGTTGAAGAAACGGTTCAGGCCCTGACCCACCAGCTGAAGGGCCCGCTATCCGCCATTCGTGGGGCGACTGAACTGTTGAACGAGGACATGGATGTAGAAGCAAGGCGTCAATTCCTGAACAACATCTCCCGTGAGGGTGACCGCATTCGGGAGATTGTGGACCGCATGTTGAATTTGGCCATGGTTGAAAAAAGGAAGACACTCGATAAAGTGGCGCCAGTGAACCTTTTTGAGCTCGCAAAAGAAACAACAGACTCGCTCGCGGTTCTTCATTCTGCCCGCTCGATATTTTGCCGGATTGAAGGTGATCGTGAGCTTGCCGTTCCGGGAGACCGCTTTCTGCTTCAACAGGCGGTTGAAAATCTCATTCAAAATGCGATTGCGTTTTCCCCTGCCGGCAGTACCGTTATCGTGAAAGTGGTCCGGGAAGAATCCCATGGTGTGATTCACGTACTGGATGAGGGCACGGGAATTCCGGACTACGCAATAGAAAGGATTTTTGACCGCTTCTATTCCCTGCCACGGCCGGATACAAGGCAAAAGAGCTCGGGCCTTGGACTGGCCCTGGTCCGGGAAGTGGCGCTCCTCCATAAGGGAACCATCACACTGGAAAACAGGCCCGGTCACGGTGTAATTGCCACGCTGCGGCTGCCAATGCAGGCAAACTGAACTGTTTTTCCGGAGAAAAATCGCCACTTCACCTCGAATTCACACAGATTCCACCTTTTTTTCAAATTCCACGTTCATATTGGAGAGAGTTCCATTGGAACAATTTCTTTTATGGAGGTCAACATGATTAAACGAATCTCAATCCTTGTGGGCATTTTTGTCTGTGCGACAGTCGCGTGGATGATACTTGCCGGTGTAATGACTGCCCGTACCAGTCAGCAGGACAGAAAACTGAGATTCTCTGTCGGAAAACTGTGGGGAACGCCACAGACTCAGGTGGCTCCGGAACTCTACTACAAGACAAAAATACCCATTGAAGAAAGTGAAATTCGAGAGGGAAAGAGCGTCACCATAAAGAAATCAAAATGCGTCCGGCACGGTCTTCCGCTGACTGCCAGCAACATAAATGTGGGGATCCGTTTGAAGCACCGGAAGAAAGGGCTGCTCTGGTATGCCACCTACAGAGTCCAGTTTACGGGAGCATACACAATTCAGAATACCACGGGCGAAGATCGGGATATGTGGTTCAGCTATAAATTTCCATCCCGGAAAGCATTGTATGACAATTTTCGATTTGAGGTGGATGGAAAAGAAATCAAAGACATCGAGCCCACCGCCCAGGAAATTACACACCGTATTTCCATGAAAGCTGGAGAAAAACGAACAGTGTCTGTCAGTTATAATTCCCAGGGACTGGACCAGTGGTGGTACAAACTCGGCGAGTCTGTGTCCCGGGTCCGCAACTTCAAACTGGGCCTGACCACCAATTTTGACGACATCAACTTTCCTGAAAACAGTGTTTCGCCAACCTCAAAAACAAAGACCGCCACCGGCTGGCTACTGAACTGGAACTATGAAAACCTGATTTCAGATGTCCAGCTGGGAATGGAAATGCCGCAGAAACTGAACCCCGGACCCTTTGTTGCCAAAGTGACATTTTTTGCACCGGTCTCCCTGTTTTTCTTTCTGTTTCTGATGTTCATCATCACCACAGTTCGGGGCATCAAGATTCACCCAATGAATTATTTCTTTATAGTGTCGGCCTTCTTCAGTTTTCATCTCTTACTGTCCTATCTCGTAGACCACATCAGCGTTCACGTGGCGTTTACCATCTGTTCGCTGGTTTCCATTTTTCTGGTGATATCGTACATGCGCCTTGTTGTGGGGTTAAGGTTTGCCTTCCTTGAAATTGGATTATCCCAGTTTGTTTTTCTGGTCCTGTTCTCCTATTGCTTCTTCTTTGAGGGATTTACTGGCCTTGTTATCACCATTGCCCTGATCATTACACTGTTTACCGTCATGCAGTTCACTGGCCGGGTAAACTGGGAAGACGTGTGAGGCTGTGCGGCTTTGCCGCAGTGATGAGTGAGAGCGTCCTTTTTGGACGCGTGGACAGTAGATAGCGGATGGTGGATGGTTGAGAAAGGAAGAAAAGAGCTGCTTAGCTATGTGTGATTGGTAAAGGAAGGAGGAAGGGAG
>CBEUWV010000222.1:0-3915 GCA_965546895.1 uncultured bacterium | reverse complement strand
TATGGAGATCGACGGTCAAGTTACATCCTGCTTCACAACCCGGACAAACCGCCCGGACATGATCTGTCAGCCAGACCCTCTTCTTGAATCGGAATTCATTCAATCCCAAAGCTCCGACCGGACAGAGATCAGAAATATTTGAAGCGAATGGATTCTTATCCAGACCCTCAGGATCTACACAGGTAATGTGCGTATGTGACCCTCTATCAACTGTTGTTAACTCGTGGGTCTCTGTTACCTCATCCAGAAACCGGATGCAACGGGTGCAGAGAACGCAACGGTTATCGTTCTTGTAGATCTTTTCAGAAACTTTCTCTACCTTGTGCCGCTCCTTGGGAAAAATGCTTCGCCTCTCGTCAATTCCGTAATCAAAGTTGTAATTCTGAAGATCACATTCACCGGATTTGTCACAAATGGGGCAATCTACCGGATGGTCCAGTAAAATGAACTCCAGAACGCCCTTTCGGGCTTCCTTTACAAGATCCGAGTCCGTCAGAATTTCCATATCCTTCTGAACCACGGTTGAACAGGCTGTCATCAGCTTGGGCATCCCCTTCACTTCCACCAGACACATGCGGCAGTTTCCTGCAATCGACAGTCCCGGATGATAACAGAAATGCGGTATTTCAATATCCAGGTTCCGGCATACCTCCAAGATTGTCTGGCCTTCTTCTACGTCATATTCTCTATTATCAATTTTGATGTTAATCATAAGGTTCACCCGTAAATCGCCACTTTGTTTTTAACCAGGCATTTCTTGTGCTGGATGTGATATTCAAATTCGTCACGGAAACGATCCAGAGCTCCTTTGACACAGAACACTGCGGCATCTCCCAGAGGACAAATCGTTCGGCCGATAATCTTTTGGCAAATGTCATACAATAATTCGATATCGCCCTCCCTGCCATCACCGTTTTCAATATTTCGAATAATCTGTGCCATCCACGGAGTTCCTTCTCTACAGGGTGTGCACTGTCCACAACTCTCGTGGGCATAAAAGTCTGCAAGCCGAGCAAATGCTTCCACGATGCAGGTGTCTTCATGCATGACAATTATCGCACCGGATCCAAGCATGGAACCCGCTTCTTTCAGCGAATCAAAATCCATGGAAATATCCAGGTGTTCCGGTCCAAGTACAGGCGCAGATGATCCGCCCGGAATAATGGCTTTCACTTTCTTGCCGTCCAGGATTCCACCTGCGTGTTCAAAAATGATTTCCCGCAATGATGTTCCCATCGGAAGCTCAAACACGCCAGGATTATTTACGTGACCACTGACCGCGTAGATTTTTGTTCCGTTATTCCGCTCCGGACCAATTGTCAGAAACCAGTTGGCCCCTTTTCGGATAATGTCCGGAACACAGGCTATGGTTTCAACATTATTAACTGTAGTCGGTTTTCCGAATACACCCACCTGAGCCGGAAACGGCGGCTTCAGACGTGGTTGGCCGCTGTATCCTTCCAGCGATTGAATCATCCCGGTTTCCTCACCACAGATATAAGCGCCCGCACCCAGATGCAGATGTAAATCAAAATTGAAGCCTGAACCCAGGATGTTTTCTCCAAGATATCCGGCTGAATAGGCTTCGTCTACAGCTTTCTGGAGCTCATCTGCAATGAACTTAAATTCGCCCCGAATGTAAATGTACCCAATCGACGCACCCATGGCAAATCCACCGATCACCATTCCCTCTATTAACTGGTGTGGGTTTTCAGACATGATGTAACGATCTTTAAAGGTGCCTGGCTCTCCTTCATCTGCGTTGCAGAGGAAATATTTCTGTCCGTCGTCTTTTGGCATGAAACTCCACTTCAACCCGCAAGGGAACCCGGCTCCACCGCGGCCACGGAGGTTTGATTTTTTAACCTCTTCAACCACTGCCGACGGATCCATATCAAGTGCTTTCTTCAGGCCCTCATAGCCACCCAGCTTGGTATAGTGGCTCAGCTCACGTACATCCGGGTCAATCAATTGCTTGAACAGAACATATTCAGACATCGATTTCCCCCTTTTTCAGAGACTCTATAAGCTCATCCATCTTATCAACAGTCATATTTTCAAAATATTGTTCATTTATCTGAATGGTTGGAGCGGTACCGCAGGACCCCAGACACTCCACTTCCTGCAGGGTAAACAGCTCATCTTCTGTTGTTTCCCCCGCGGCTATGTTCAGCTTTTTTCTCAAATGCTGGAAGATTTCACGGGAGCCCATCAAGGCACATGAGATATTCGTGCATACCTGTATATAATATTTGCCCACGGGCTTTTTGTTGTACATTGTATAAAATGTGGCAACATTCAGTACATGGGCAACCGGCAACTTCAGTGCCTCTGCTACAACCCGAACTGATTCGTCTGAAATAAATCCAAATTTCTTCTGAGCCAGATGAAGAACAGGTAAAGTAGCTGCCTTCCTGTCGGGGTAACGCTGGCAGATAGCTTCAATTTTATTCATGTCCTGCTCAGTAAATCTCAACGCCATACTCCCCTCCTACCTGTCCAGCTCACCGGCAATAATGTTCAAACTGCCGAGGATTGCAACCGCGTCTGCCACCATGTGTCCCTTAACCTGTTCATCAAAGGATGAGAAAATAGGGAAACAGGGCGGGCGTACCCGGATTCGATATGGTTTATTTCCACCATCGGAGACGATGTAAAATCCCAATTCTCCATTTGCAGCCTCAGTCGCACAGTACACCTCTCCAACCGGTGTCTTTACTCCTTCCATTACCAGCTTCATGTGGGAGATCAAGCCTTCAATCGTGTTGTAGACACTTTCCTTGGGGGGCAAAGCTATCGTTGAATCCTGAATAATAACCGGTCCTTCCGGAATATTCTCAATCGCTTGTTCCAGGATGCGTACAGACTGCCGCATCTCTTCTACACGCACCAGGTATCTGTCATAAACATCACCGCGGGTTCCGGTGGGCACTTCAAACTCATAATTTTCATAACCAAGATATGGTTGATCCTTCCGCAGGTCCCATTCCTGGCCGGAAGCCCTGAGACACGGACCAGTATATCCATACTGGATTGCATCCTCGACGGAGAATTCTCCGATTCCCTTTGTTCGATCATAGAAAATACGATTTTTTGTCAACAGTGCTTCCAGCTCGTCTATTGCAGAGGGAAAATCCCGGAGAAAGTCCCGAATCATCCTAATCGTTTCATCGTCCAGGTCCCTCATTACGCCGCCAATTCTTGTATAGGAGGTTGTTAACCTCGCACCGCTCATGCGGCTGAAAATATCGTAAATCAATTCACGATATTTAAAGATATACAGAAATGCGGTAAACGCACCGATGTCGACTGCGTTTATGCCGACGCA
The DNA here is from genome assembly GCA_965546895.1 of uncultured bacterium. Lineage (GTDB taxonomy): Bacteria > Acidobacteriota > Holophagae > Thermotomaculales > Thermotomaculaceae > UM-FILTER-49-7. The sequence continues at coordinate 587 of CBEUWV010000222.1, read as the reverse complement.
TACGATATGGTCAGCAATTCGTCCAAGTTCACAGGCGATTACTTCCAGCACCTGTGCCCGCGGGGGTGACTGAATGCCAAGCAATTTCTCAACTGCCAACATATATCCCACATTGTTGTTGATCGAGGATGTGTAGTTTAGTCTGTCTGTAAATGGTAGAAATTTCTTGTAGGTACGATTCTCTCCAAGCTTTTCGACCCCCCGATGCAGGTAACCGATGTTCGTATGGCTCGCAGCTATCGACTCACCTTCCAGTTCCAACACTATATGCAGGGTCCCGTGGGTCACCGGGTGGGAGGGCCCCATGTTGACAATCATCCGATCCGTTTTAAAGTCTATTTCTTTTTTAATATCAGTCATAGCAGTGTAGATTATCCCCCTCAAGCGGGAATTCCTTCCGAAGGGGGTGCCCTTCATAACTATCCCACATGAGTATCCGTTTCAGGTTCGGGTGGTTTTTGAACCGTACACCAAACATATCAAACACTTCCCGCTCATACCAATTGGCTGTTTTGAAAACAGAACTGACAGACTCCACTTCTGGATAATCATCCTCAAGAAAGACCTTCAGAATCAGGCGCAGATTT
>CBEUWV010000221.1:0-3935 GCA_965546895.1 uncultured bacterium | reverse complement strand
CACAAATCACGGCACCTTCGGTGCGGGTTCCAGTGTAGCAAGCTTTTTGCAGGCGGATTCGTCTTCGCATTGTTCGCACAGTAGCTTCAACGCGTCCTTTTGCAACGGGTCAAGATAGAGTATTTTCTGCAACGCGTCGATCGCTTCTTTCTTTGAACCGGATTTTAGTGCCTGGGCCGCTTTTGCAAAATATAGTTCCTTGATTTCTTTCAGATCCACCGCCTCGTCTGTACCCTTCTCCCCCTCACTGAACTGATAAAACGACACTGGTTCCATATTTTCCTTATTTTTTTTCATTTCTTCCGTGCCCTCTGCACAAAGCGGATGAGTACAGTTGCATTTTCCGCAACAGAATGCGGCAAGCTGTTTTGCCTCGTCCGTGATACGGAAAGAGGAAACGTAGCGGCCCAGTGTATTCAGAGCATCGCTCCATTTTTCCTGTCCCGCTTCAACCACAGCTCGGTCGAAAAGCACAACAGGATCTACATCCCCATCTGCCCCTGGAACAGTATCCAGAAATGTCTCTGCTTCCACTGGGTGCTGCAATGCGACAAGACAACCCGCCGCATTTACCACAGAGGCCATACTGCGTTCAGATTTTAAAGTCTGAAGAAAAAAGATAAGTCCATCCGCATAATTTTTAAGCTCAACGCAGCACATTCCCGAACGAAACAATCCGTGGATGTCGCTTTCGGGAAGGCGCTTCAGGTATACCAGTGCTGCTTCAAATTTTCCGGAATTGTAGAGAAGGTTTCCCAAGTTCCGGTTGAGCGGTTCGCAGTCTGCAACCTTCCCGGCCAACTTGATAATTTCTTTAAAATCAGTATTTGCAATTCCCCTGAGCATTCCCCTGACGTACGCCTCAAATTGGTGTCCAGTGAAGCTCTCGGGATATCGGTATTCTCCCCCGATTTGATCCCGGATGAAGGGTGAGAGATTGGCAGGAAATCCGGTCATTGACACTTTGCACTTCCCCGTCTTTTGGACGAGTTTGTCAATGTCATACCGGGTAAATTGAATTGAAATCTCATCCTTTTCTACTGAGAAACTCCCCGTCAATAGATTGTCGGCTCCCAGTTTCCGGGCAATAATCAGTTTGGTTGCCAGTGTCAGGTTATCAGTGTCCGGCACATCCATACCATCCACAGCGTCCATTCGATCTGCAAGTGGAATCCCATTCAAACTGTCTTCCAGGAGAACTTCCAGGCCATATCCCAACCATTCGATTTTACTGTCTTTCGAGTGGTTCTCGAATGGAAACACAACGGTTTTCCCCTGGGCCATCAGTTGCGAAGACAGGAAACAAAGCAGGGCTAAAAGACTAATCTTTTTCTTCATCTACTGCTACCGAACCAAAAATCATTTTGCCCGCCGGATTTTGCAGTACACTGGTAATCCGTGTCTGCACCCGCTCGCCTATATGGCCTTCTCCTCCATCAATTACTACCATTGTGCCGTCGTCAAGATAGCCGACACCCTGGTCTTCTTCTTTCCCTTTCTTGATTATGTGGATAGATAGAGTCTCTCCCGGTAATGCAACCGGCTTCAGCGCGTTGGCCAATTCATTGATATTCAGGACCTCAATTTCCTCAAGTGACGCGGCACGGTTTAAGGTGTAATCATTGGTCACAATCTTCGCATCCAGTTTCTTTGCCAGAGCAATCATTCGCTGATCCACGTCTTTATCAACAGCAAAGTCAATTTCACAAATTCTGAATTGAACACTCTTCATATTCTGCAATTTTTTGATCAACTCCAGCGCATGCTCTGCCCGTTGCCGTTTCAGGTCTTTTCCCGTCTCGTGAATCCTCTGGATCTGTTCCGTGACAAATCGCGGAACAAGAATCGTTCCGTCCAGGAAACCGGTTTCCACAAGGTCCACGATACGCCCGTCCATTAAAATTGAAGCATCCAGAACTTTTTTACATTTCATCGTGTTAGAAAAATTCATTAACCCGGGAAACATCTCCTTCGTCCCGGACGGCGCAAGTGTGCCTGAGATAACTGCGAGATAACCGGCACCAACCAAAATAAAGTAGCGGCCCATGCCACTGACATTCAGTACCATAATTACTACCCATGCAATAACAGCAAACGCCAGTAAGGCCATGAGAAGGGAAGTGATATTCTCTTTCATAAAACGGGAAAGTAAAAAGTCCGAAATTGCCAGTACCGCTATCAGAGTTGCGGCGAAAGGAAGATTACCTGAAAAGACTGAAAAAACCAGAATGCAAAGATAAAAGAATAATTTTACATAAACCATTTTTGTGACCTCCGGCCTCACTTTGCGTTACTATAACGGATTCGGGCATGGAATTGCAACCTCACGTATGATAGAATTCCTTGTTTACTTTTTTGTAAGGGAGCATTAAATGAGCAAAATATCCAGAATTCAGATTTATGACAAGCTGGACACGATCCAGATACCCGGCACAGATATCAGTCCCGTCAAATTCAAGGGCGTTAAGGGGCTGGAAATTTCGGACGATGGCAGCCTAGAAGTACGAATTGAGCTGCCCTCCCAGGCAAAGGGTCATGAATCGCAATTTGAAACCTCCATAAGAAATGCCCTTCTGACAGTTGAGGGGGTTCGAAGCGTCGCAGTGATCCTGAAGGTAACGGATAAGGCATACGGAAAGGTGGAACAGCAGAATCTCCTTCCAAACGTTAAGCACCCGATACTTATCGGAAGCGGTAAAGGCGGTGTCGGGAAATCAACCGTTACAGTGAACCTTGCCGTTGCGCTGGCTAAAGCGGGATATCAGGTTGGCCTGATGGATGCCGACCTCTATGGACCGTCCATTCCAACAATGTTTGCCATTGACAAACAGCCGGAAGCAAATGAAAAAGGCCAGATTATCCCATTTGAAAAATACGGTTTAAAATTAATTTCCATTGGCTTCCTTCTGGAAGACGATAAACCTGTAATCTGGCGGGGACCGCTGCTCCACAAGGCCATACAGCAATTCATGAAGGACGTTCACTGGGGCGAGCTGGATTTCCTTCTCATTGACCTGCCTCCCGGAACCGGTGATGTACAACTTTCTGTAGCCCAGAGCACGCGGGTTTCGGGCGCCGTGGCCGTCAGCACTCCACAGGATGTTGCACTCATTGATGTGAAAAAGGCAATCAGTATGTTCGAGGCACTTCAAATCCCGCTCCTGGGCGTTGTGGAGAATATGAGCTATTTCCGCTGCACCAGCTGCGGAAGCATCCATCATATTTTCGGCGGTAATACCACAATGAGTACCGGAGACAAGCTGGAGACTGAAATTCTTGGGAAAATCCCCATTACGGTTGCAATCCGGGAAGGCGGTGATACGGGAGTGCCAATGACGATTCTGGAACCGGAATCGGAATCTGCAATTGCGTTTACCTCAATTGCTAAAAAGATTGCCGATCGGCTCATCAAATAATATAATCTAATTTCACCATCAGCCTTTCTTAAGGTGGTGGGAAGTGGAAGCGAATGGGGGCTGGTGTCTCCCCCGGTCTTCAAAACCGGTGGGCCTTTGCGGAAGTAAAGGTCGGTGGGTTCGATTCCCACACGCTTCCGCCATTTTGGGCCTTCGGCCCAAAATGGTGAATAGTGGATGGTTGGAAAAGAAACATCGCGAGACATCCCTCTCGTTTAACAATTTAACTCAACGATAAAAAATGCTTTTTCTTAACGGAACTTCCAGAATCGTATAAGGCTCTGTCTTGTTTACGAGAGTTTATTATTCCATGCCGGTTCTGGCGCCCGCGCCCACTCAAAAGACCCATTCTTATCCCGTCAGAAAGCGGAACGCATATGTCACAGGCGCACAGAATACTTCTTCTTACACTTGCACATTCACTTGCACTCACAGTGAACCTACAAAACAGACACCAGTAATCGGTATACTGTTAATATATTTTTACGTAGGAATAAAAGAAAAAATGGGGTGGGCGAG
>CBEUWV010000220.1:0-3936 GCA_965546895.1 uncultured bacterium | reverse complement strand
AGATTGTGGATGAACAGGGGAAGCCGCAATCTTAAACAAGCCAAAGTAATTTGTCTTGTTGAAAGACACCCTGTCGGCCAGGTACGCCATGGCCTGTCGTACTTCTCGCTGTCTGAAAAAACGGTTCTTTTCATTCCAGGACATCAAATAAAATCCGAGTAGATAGTACTTTCTTTTTTGAAATTTCCGCTTAAATTCCGGTGTCTGGGTCCGATATTGCCATTCAACAGCAGAAATTGGCGTTAAATCAAGCTCTCCTTTTGTCAACATATCGAATGTCATCGCGTTTCGATCAATGATTTTAAATACAATCTTATCCAGACGAGGGCGCCCTCCGAAATAGTCCGGATTGGCCTTCAGCACAATTTGAACGTCCTTCTCCCATTTTTCCAGGATATAGGGTCCGGTTCCCACAGGATGTACGTTCGCAGGATTCTTGTCAAAACTATATTTCTTTGTGTCGTAAAGATGTTTCGGTAGTATGTAAAAATCTAAAAACGAAGAAAGTGGGTTTGCTGTCGGTGTCTTAAATGTGACAACCATTGTGTAATCATCGGTCTTCTCAATACTCTTAACGTTCTCAAAGATCTGACGGTAACTTCCCCAGAGGATGGACGGATCCAGGGACTTCTGATAGGTATAAATAACGTCATCAACCGTCAGGGGCACACCGTCATGAAAACGAACACCCTTTCGAATATGAAACACAAGTTTCCGATGGTTATCTGATATTTCCCAACTTTCCGCTAATCGGGGCACCACGTTAAGATGCGGGTCATAGGTTACCAGAGAGTCTCCAATCAGATAAACAACGTCCAATTGATCCGTTGAGAAGGCCTCCAGAAAATTCAATGTATTGATGCTGCCCGTCGTCGTTATCATCCAGTCGCCGTCCACAGGTTGGAAAGCTTCCGCTTGCGTTTTGGAAAGCGCGTTCGGTTTTTTCGAGTTCTCCTTTTGATTCTGTCCGCAAGAGATGGTGAAAGTTAACGTAACCAGGAGTGCAGTCCAGCAGAAAATGCTAATTGCTTTCATCTTTTTCTTCCCCGAACACCAGTTTATCCAACAATAGATAGTATGCTACCGTGAATAACATAAATCCGATGACATATCGCATAATGCCTCCTATCAAAAAATACACAAGCCCCAGCGTAGCCGGGAGTAGATATGCCGCATAAACCACCAGACGGAATTGAAGGGTACTTCCTCCTTTCAGATACAATTTTCGTGCGGCCAACGGTGTAAGCAAAACAACTGCACTAAACAGATAACCCACACCGTTGACATATGCCTCTGAAGCAATCGGTTTGATGAAAGGTTGAATAAAAATTACCATGATCACATATAGACAGGGCAGAAAAATATCAATAATCGCCCCAAACACCTTTGCCTGCTTTAAATCCATTCATCCCTCCAGTTTGTAAGATTATAACAAGGAAGAAGATGTCTCACAAGGGGCATTCGTTGAAACAGGAAATGAGTTCCGTACAGACAAGAAATTCAGGTTTTTGAGAACCAATAACGAAATCATGAAACCTATCAGATGTAAATTGGTATAATAATCTGTAGTCTGACCAATTTATGAAGAGGAGATTTTTGTATGAAGAAGAGTTTCTTGATTTTACTGGTGGTGTTCGCCACTGTGGGTGCGTTTGCGGTTGAAGGGATGTTCCCCCTGAATGAGCTTCAGAACCTGAACAAGGAAAAACTGCAGAAGATGGGCCTTGAAATTCCCCTCACGGAAATCCGGGACAATGTTTCCAAAGCTGTGGTCAGTCTGGGTGGCGGCAGCGGGTCCTTCGTATCCAGAGATGGACTGATTGTTACAAACCACCACGTTGCATATGGCGCGATCCAATACAATGCCACCGAAAAACACGATTACATCACGGACGGATTTTATGCCCCTTCCTTTCAGGAAGAGTTGCCTGCTCCCGGATATCATGCTGACATTATTCTCAGTGTAAAGGACGTAACCGCGACGGTTAACAAAGCAGTAAAAGAGGGCATGACAGATAAAGCCCGGTTTAAGGCAATTGAAGATGCAATAAAATTGATTGAAGCGAAAGTCGAGAAAACGACTCCACACATCCGGGCATCTGTTGCATCCATGTATCAAGGCCGTCAGTACATGCTTTTCACAAAAATACGCCTTAAGGATATTCGCCTTGTGTACGCCCCGCCAGCCGCAATCGGTGAATTCGGTGGAGACGAGGATAACTTTGAATGGCCCCGGCACACCGGTGACTTTTCTTTTTTGAGGGCATACGTTGCCCCCGATGGCTCTCCAGCCGCATATAGCAAAGACAATGTGCCCTATCATCCCGATCATTTTCTTGCCATCTCCATAAAGCCGTTGAAAAAAGGCGATTTCACATTCGTCCTCGGCTTTCCTGGCTCCACAAATCGGTACATGACATCAGACCAGCTTGATTTTTACCTCAACAAACAGATCCCCCTTCGTCTTCAGTTGTTCCATGACATCATCGGAAAACTGGAAAAAATCGGCAGTGAAAGCAAAGAAAACGGGATCCGCGTAGCATTCTGGGTGAAAATGTTAAACAACTCAATGAAATATTACCAGGGTGTGAATGACGGCCTTCACAGGGACATGGCAGTAGATATCTTTCGGAAACGGGACGCCAAGCTTCGTGAATGGGTGAAAGAGTCGAAAGAGGGTTCAAAGTTTCACGGTCTTATTCGCTCCATTAACCAGGTAAATGACCAGATAAAACCCATCGCTAATAAGCTCACAATCATGGGATATATGCGGCTGATTCCCACTTTTTCTTCCGCTGGAACACTGGTTCGCTGGGCAGAAGAAAAAGTGAAACCGGATATGAAACGGGATCCTGCTTACATGGACAGAAATCTACCCCGGATGCAGATGCGTTTGAAGTCCATGCAGCGCAACCTCCTGGTGGAAAGTGACATTACCCTCATGAAATATTTCCTCCATCAGATGGCCGCCCTCCCGAAAGATCAGTGGTCAGAAACCTTCAAGGCCGCATTCGGTACAATTTCCGCCAGTGATCTGTCTGCTGCTATCGATAAGAAAGTAGAAGACATGTATAAAGCCACCAGGCTAACGGACCTGAAAACCCGGATGAGCTATTTCAATATGAGCAAAGAAGAGCTTGCAAAGCTTAATGACCCGCTATTAAAGTTCGGCGGAGATTTTGCTGATGAAATGAAGACATTGAGGGACCAGAATGAATCCCTTGCAGGTGCATTATCCCGACTGAAACCGGAATTCATTGACATGATTCATGCATACAGCCACAACGAACTCTATCCTGATGCCAACAGCACAATTCGTTTTACCTACGGTACGGTCATGGGATACAGCCCCAGGGATGGCGTCTTTTATACACCATTCACAACCCTGGCGGGTGTGGTTGAAAAGGAAACCGGTAAAACGCCCTTCGCCAGTCCCAAAAAGCTCCTGGAGCTGTATCGGGATAAGAATTTTGGCACCTACGGTGATCCGGCCCTGGGCGGTAACGTACCGGTGGATTTTCTCACCGATAACGACACAACCGGTGGCAACTCAGGCTCCCCGACTCTTAATGGAAAGGGACAGCTCATTGGTCTTCTGTTTGATGGAAACTACGAATCTATCTCAGCGGATTATTACTTCAACCCGGCTCTGACCAGAAGCATTGTAGCGGATGCCGACTACATGATTTTTGTGCTGGATAAGTTTTCTAACGCACAGAACCTCTTGAAAGAACTGACGATTATCCAGTAGCAATTTCTATTCTCATGATATTTCACTGAAAGGGGCGAAAGCCCCTTTTTTTGTAGGATTACACGACACGGGAACTGAACGGCCACTCCAGGCCAGGAAAAAATAGCAATAGGGCCTTAAATCAGTTGACCTCTATCAGAGCGTCGGATACTATGGGTGGGCATGAATTTTAGGAGGTTTTATTG
>CBEUWV010000219.1:0-3986 GCA_965546895.1 uncultured bacterium | reverse complement strand
GTTTTGAATTTTCAGCAAATGCTGGTAGTCGGAGTTCTCAGTATCTTTGCCGGACTTTCAACCGGGGTATCCTTAGCCTGTAATTGGACCGCAGCACTGGGAGTGATACTCTTTCTGGCGGTTTTCCCCACTGTAAGTGCCTTCGTCATCCAGCTTGTGGCCCAACGGAATACCGGCCCCGTCAAAGTTGCCATCGTCTTCTCTATGGAGCCGGTCTTTGCCGCGCTCTTTGCGTGGACCATCGGAAATGAGCTGCTGGTTCCCCACCGCGCGCTGGGTGGACTTCTCATTGTGGCTGCCATGGTATTGTCGGAATTTCCGTTTAGACAAAAAGAAAATACCCACATTTGCCCTGAAACTGCTCCACACTGAGAAGTTTCGAGTGAGCACTTTTATTTCTCTTACACTTTTTCTATAGTTTTTTCTTTATCTTACACGCTCCCATTTTCAAACTTTTGCTTTTCTCAAAAAAAATCATTCTTTTATGTTGTGAAGTGAATCACATGAGTCTACAATGGGTGCGTTCTCGGCCCGGGGCGGTCGACATTCTGATTTGAACATCAGGTCTACGTTCGATAAGATGGTGGACAATATCAGACAGGCACCCGTTTGGCGATACCGTTGGAACGGCCCGGAATCAGAACAGAATTGGAGGTTTGATCCATGATTCATAAGATCAATCATATTGGCATCGCAGTCTCATCCCTGAAAGACCAGGTCCCTTTCTACCGGGATGTGTTGAACCTCACCTTTCTCGGTGAGGAAACGGTTTCCGACCAGAAGGTGCGAATCGCCATGTTCCAGTGCGGCAAGGTAAAAATTGAATTGCTGGAACCCACGGATGAGGACAGTCCCATTGCTTCTTTCCTGGAAAAAAAGGGACCGGGAATTCACCACATTGCCTATGAAACCGATTCCGTGGAAAAAGAAATTGAAACCCTGAAAGCCGCTGGAGTCCGGCTCATCGACAGCCAGCCCAGAAATGGCGCACATGGGACTAAGATCGCGTTTGTGCACCCGTCATCAACGGGAAAGATTCTCACTGAAATCTGTGAACCTGGAGGAGAATAAGAATGAGCCGGCAACGAAAGCTGCTCGAACTGAAAGAACTTACCGAAAAAGCCCTTGTGGGTGGCGGCCTGAAAGCAATTGAAAAACAACACGGGAAAGGGAAATTAACGGCGAGAGAGCGCGTATCCCTTCTGTTGGATCCCAAGAGCTTTGAGGAAGTGGACGCGCTGAGGACCCATGAATGCCATGAGTTCGGCATGGAAGAGAAAAAATACCTTGGCGATGGCGTCATAACCGGTTACGGTACCATCTTCGGACGACTGGTCTTTGTCTATGCGTTTGATTTCACCGTTTTCGGCGGTTCGCTCTCCAAGACTGTGGGAGAGAAAATCGCAAAGATTCAGGACATGGCAATGAAGGTGGGTGCGCCCATCATCGGAATCAACGATTCAGGCGGCGCCAGGATCCAGGAAGGTGTGGATTCCCTTGCCGGTTATACAAACATTTTTCTTCGGAACGTCACCGCCTCCGGCGTCATTCCCCAGCTTTCCGCAGTTGTGGGACCGGCAGCGGGAGGGGCGGTTTACTCCCCTGCACTGACAGACTTCGTTTTTATGGTGAAACATTCCGCTTACATGTTTTTAACTGGCCCTAAGATTGTGAAGACAGTCACCCATGAGGACGTTACAGCGGAAGAACTGGGCGGTGCCAGAATGCACGCATCCAGGAGCGGGATTACCCACCTCACCTTCAATGATGAGCAATCCCTGTTTGGCGCCATGCGGGAAATGTTTACATACATTCCTCAAAACAACATGGAGGAGCCACCGATACTGGAAACAGGTGACCCCATTGACCGCCTTGATGAGGAACTGAACTACATCGTCCCCGACAGTCCCAATAAGCCATATGATATGAAAAAGGTCCTGGAAATGGTGCTGGACAACGGCCATTTCTTTGAAGTTCAGCCCCTGTTTGCACCCAATATTCTCATCGGGTTCGGTCGGCTCAATGGAAAATCAGTGGGAATAGTGGCCAATCAGCCCAAGCACCTGGCCGGTGTTCTGGACATAAATTCTTCCGTAAAAGGGGCACGGTTTGTGCGATTCTGCGATGCCTTCAATATCCCCGTTATCACCTTTGAAGATGTACCTGGATTCATGCCCGGTACGGTTCAGGAATTCGGAGGTGTGATCCGCCACGGAGCCAAACTCCTCTATGCCTATGCGGAAGCCACGGTTCCGAAACTCACGGTAATCACGAGAAAAGCATATGGTGGCGCCTACTGTGTCATGAACTCCAAACAGCTCAGGGGAGATATGATTTTTTCCTGGCCCTCCGCCGAAATCGCCGTAATGGGCTCAGAAGGCGCCAGTGAAATTATTTTCTCAAAGGAAATCCGGGATGCTGAAAAACCGGCTGAGAAGCTCCAGGAGAAAATAGAAGAATACACGGAGCGCTTTGCCAATCCGTATGTTGCGGCATCCAAGGGATTCATAGACGAAGTAATTGAACCCAGGATGACCCGATACAAACTCATCAAAGCACTGGAAATGCTCCAGAACAAACGCGATGAAAACCCGCCGAAAAAACACGGCAACATTCCCTTGTAGGTACCTGATATGTGGAAGAATGTCATTCAAAATAGCGGCGTGTCTACTTCCATCGGCGGCCTGTTGATCGTCTTCGGTGGCCTTGTTCTGATTGCGTGCGTCATTTATGTATTCAATCGGATTTTTAGATTTCTGGAGCGAAAAGAAATAGAAATAGAAACATCTGCAATGGAACCGGATGGTGAAAAAGGAGAACTGGCCTCTGCCCCACAGGTAGAAGAAGATGTGCCATTGGAAGATCAAATTGCCATCGCAGCACTGATCGAATTGTATCGAAGAGTACATTTTGACGCGATCCAGAGTAACGTCACATTTATTCACGGAAATGACGCGCAGAATGCCTGGCGTCTTGGTTTCAAATACGGACAACGCCGAACCATTTGAGGAAATAGAAATGAAAGAAGTAAAGTTCGATATTAACGGCAAAGAATATACGGTGGAAATCAACGAATTCGGGGCTTACGAGGCCATTTTGACAGTCAACGGCCGAACCTACAAGGTTGGCCTGAAAGACCTCGGCCTCGAATCGGTCTCGGACATTAAACCCCAACCGGCCAACCGTCCGGCACCAGTGGCCCCGAGTCAAATGTTGTTCTCCGAATCTCCTATTGAAAACCCCCGGTCCGCCGGGCCGGTCACTCACAAACCGACATCTGTTGTGAATGCGTCCTCCATTGTGGCGCCCCTGCCCGGCCTCGTTCTCAAGGTTATGGTAAAGGTTGGCGATACTGTAAAGCCTGGGCAGGATGTCATGATCATGGAAGCGATGAAAATGGAAAATGAAATTCAATCTCACATAAATGGAACCGTACGGGAAATTAAAGTAAAGGAAGGCGATTCCATCAGTGAAGGCGATGTCCTCATTGTGTTGGAATAGGAGATAATAATGGAAATCCTCATAAAAGCACTGGGTACGACCGGGTTCGCCAACCTCACCTGGGGAAATACCATCATGGTGTTGCTTGGATGCGTTGCAATTTATCTCGCAATTGTGAAGAAATATGAACCCTTGTTGCTCCTTCCCATTGGCTTCGGCGTAATCGTAGGAAATATGCCATACATGGCCGGTCTTCCAATCGGCGTTTACGACAAAGGAAGTGTCTTCAGTCTGATATATTACGGAGTCACCTCCGGCGTATTTCCCCCCCTCATTTTTCTCGGTATCGGCGCACTGACCGACTTCTCTACACTGATCTCCAGTCCGAAATCTCTGCTTCTAGGAGCCGCGGCCCAGGTTGGGATATTCGGCACCTACATGGGGGCACTTCTCATCGGCTTCACCAATCGGGAAGCCGCGTCCATCGGCATCATCGGCGGTGCGGACGGGCCGACATCCATTTTTCTTTCCTCCCAGCTTGCACC
>CBEUWV010000218.1:0-3993 GCA_965546895.1 uncultured bacterium | reverse complement strand
AAGTAGATGGTGGTGCTGCCACCGCAGACCATGCCGGTTTCCTTTGCGTCCACAAGCTGGTCGTCATCATCCAGGTTGTAGTTGATGAGTGCCGTGCGGCCGGTTTGAAAGAGGTCTTTCGTTGCGATCAGGGCAGCCTGTTCCAGCGCGCCGCCGCCGACAGTGCCGATGGTAGTTCCGTCTTCGTATACAATCATCCGCGCACCGGGAGCGGCCGGGCCGTGACCCTTTTTCTCCACAACGGTTGCCAGAATGATCCGTCGACCGGAGTTGACGGCTTGTTGGACTTGTTCAAAGATGTCGTTCAATTCATGTCCTCCTTCAAGAGTGTGACATGGGAGATGCCGTTCAGTTTTCGAAACGGTGTACCCTCTGTCACCATGGGCAGAAAGGTATCGGCATCAGTAACAATGCTGCCGGAAACCGCGTCAATGCCAAAATCGAAGAGTCTGGCTGTGACGGGGGTGGACGGCCCCAGTAGGACCCGATAGCTTTCTTTCCGGCAGGCGGCGATGATTTCGTCGAAGGTGTGGTTGATGAGAGAAGTGGCCGTAATGGCTACTACGTCTGCCTCCTTCAGCCGGTTCTTGATATCTTCAGCAGGTAGGTCTCCCAACTGCGGGTCCAGTTCAAACACCAGGGTGTCACTGAACTGGTTCCGTACCTTTTCCACAAAGGGAAAGTGCCCGATCATGCCCAGAACACCGCCTTTCCCTTTTTCAACCAGCAGTTCCCGTGCGTTGAGTTCTTTCAGGGGTAATCCGGACGTTTCCAGAGTGCTGTTTATTGCCGCAATGCCCACAGATGCCGCCAGTGGGTTGTCAGAGCGGAGAAGCTCAGCCAGTGTTCTCGCATCCTGACCAGTTAGCGTGCCGGCTCCCGGCACACCGTCATGTTCCCATGCGGGCGGTTTCAGGGTGCTGGCAAGGCCCCAGCCACTGCTTTGTACAACAGTATTGAAGCAGCCTGTAAGTACACGGCGCACCGGTGTCGTGATTGTGGATTCAATGAGCGAGTCGATCACATTCATGCGCTAAATAAGCTGTGCCAATCCGTTGAGAACCAGTGCGGCAAAAACCGAGATGCTCACATGGATGGGGCGAAGGGGACTTTTGAACAGTCGGAAGTCCGCCGGGATTTTTGCCATTGCAATGATCAGGCCCGCGTTGACAAGGCTGTCAATTACCAGGAAGCGGACCAGGATACCCGGAACGGCGAATGCCATGCCGGAAGCTCCGGCAATAAACTGGGTTCCCACGAAAATAGCTTTCCAGGTAACGGTCAGGGTCAGTACCGTAGCAAAGTTGAATGTTTTTTCCGGTTCGGCGCTGAGGATAAAGTATGCCGCACAAGATTCAAGGAGAATTGCCATTGCCGGGTTAACCGTATCCATCGGTGTAAGAAAGGGCAGTGCAAGCCCGGTCAGTTTGATAGCTGCAGCAATGGCAGCGGTCTGAAAGATGATGTTTCTGCTTCCGGTTCGTACAAATGCCCGGTGCATGAAGAAAAAACCAATGGGAAACATCACCAGTCCCGACAATCCGGGAATGCTCAGGAAATGAGAAACGCCGTGGAGCAGGGTTCCCATAACAGCTTCGCTGATTCCCCAGATGGATCCAAAAACGGCTGCGATCAGCCAGTACTGTTTATTCTGCTTCATGATTCCTCCTTAAGAACAAAGTTTTCTATTAAACGTAATGATACGGTTTTACGGTAGTTTGCGTCGGAACGCTGGTCCGTGATGGGTTGAATCAGCTTTGCATAACTATCCAGAAGGTCCGGCATAAGTCCGGGCAGATCGGAAACCGGTTGACCGATGAGGCGGTTTTCCAGTTCCCTTGAACGGACAATTGTGGGAGCCACGGCACCGATAGCGATTCTGACATCGGCAAGGAGGTCTTTTTCCTTGAGCAGGAAACCGGCAAACGCAATTTTTGACAGTGCGTTGGCTTTTCTGGTTCCAATTTTCCGATATCCCTCGGCAGTGAAGTGGGGCAGACGAAAATGAATGCAGGTCAATAGCTCGTCATCCCGAAGGATGGTCTTTCCCGGTCCTTTGAAAAATGACAGGAAGGACACTTCCCGTTCTCCTGCAATAGACTGGAGGGTGAGGCTGGCATTTAGGATTGCCAGGACAGGCAGGGTATCCCCGGCCGGAGACGCATTACAGATGTTTCCACCCATTGTGCCGAGGTTTTGAATGGCGGGTGCTCCGATGAGGCTGCAGGCCTGGCGAAGAATTTCCGGAGTGTGTGGGTGACGGATAATGTCACTGTAGGGAACGCAGGCACCGACGGAGAACTCGCCATTTTTTTCGTGGATTTCAGTCATTTCCGGAAGCTGGCCGATGAACATCACAGGAAGGTCAAATCCCGGGACGAGGCCGGGCCCCCGACGGTAGCGGACCATCAGGTCAGTTCCGCCAGCGTAGGGAATACACCGGGTCTCGGAGCGGATTTTCAGCGCTTCTGTCATTGTTTCAGGATGGTAGGATGTTACCACTTTCCGTTCCCCCTTTTTGCCGCCAGCTTGACCCCGTCAACAATCATGTTGTAGCCGGTGCAGCGGCAGAGATTGCCGGAAATCGCTTCCCGGATGTCCCGTTCATCCGGGTCAACATTTTCTTTGAGCAGGGCATAAGCTGCAAGGACCATTCCAGGTGTGCAGAATCCGCACTGAACCGCGCCCGCGTCACTGAAGGCCTGTTCAATTACCCGATATGCAGGAGTGGTCTGAAAGTGGGCAACTGTTTCGACGCTCATTCCCTCAATACTCCCAACGGCTATCAGACAGGAGTTTACCAGTTTACCGTTCAGAAAGATGGAACATGCGCCGCATTCTCCCTCTCCACAGCCCTCTTTGACACCGGTTTCAGAAAAATCATCCCGAAGTACATCGAGGAGACGTCTCATGGGGCTGGTCTTGATGGAAACATTTTCACCGTTCAGTTCGAACTGTATTGTCTGGCTCATTTTTGTATGCCTTTTATCAATATTTCCGGCTTAACCGGGATTTCATGGACCTGAATGTCCAGGGCGTGATTGACTGCGGCCGCATACGCCGGTGCTGCGCCCGCTATGGGCAGTTCTCCCGCGCATTTGGCTCCGAAGGGCCCAAATTCATATGGAGAGTTCATCAACTCACTCTCAATTACCGGTGCGTCCACAGACGTTGGAATAATATAATCAGTGAAGTTATGCTGCAGATAAGCCCCGTTGCCAGTTTCCATGACTTCAACGGAAGCATAGCCCAGCGCCTGGAGAATACCGCCTTCCACCTGTCCGCGGATGATCTCCTCATCAATGGCAACTCCCACGTCATGGACGGCCCATACGCGCTTCACCTCAGTTTCGTATGCTAAAGTGTCTACTTCCACCTCAACCGCAACGACGCCCCATGAATACGCAGGATAAGCGTCCCCCTGGAGGGTGTCCTGGTCCCATTCAATGTATGAGGGGTGGCGATAGCTTTTCGATACCGAAAAGGTTTCTTTTTCATCCCATCTTGCTTTCAATTCCTTCGCGGCAGACTCAAGGAGATGACCCACGATGATGATAGTCCGGGACGCCACTGTGGGCCCCGAATCTGGTACGCGATCCGTGTCCGGGTTGGGATATTCAATATTTTGAATCGGAAGGCCCAGCGTTGTTGCGACAATTTTTCGCAAGGTTGTCTGGGCGCCCTGACCCATTTCTACGTTGGAAACCAGTATTTCCGCTCTGTCTTCAGCAAGTTTTCGGATCGTAGCGGTACCGTGAATGGTATCTTCTCCCTTACCTGTAAAGCCGCAGCCATGGAGGTAGAGGCCCAGGCCGATACCACTTCTAAACCGGCCGTTCTGTGACGCAAAAATACCTTCTTTTTTCCGGTAATCGGACATTTTTAAGACTCTGGACAGCATTTCCCGAATACGGATCTTGTCCCGGAATATTCCATTCGTGGCTGTCCGGTCTCCCTGTTTTACCAGGTTTATTTCTTTGAAGGTGAGGGGAT
>CBEUWV010000217.1:0-4005 GCA_965546895.1 uncultured bacterium | reverse complement strand
GGACGGTGTGGCAGGCCCCATGATGAATACCGGCGTGTTCCCCCCCCTGGCTGTTCATCTGGTACGTGTGGGGGAGGAGAGTGGAAATCTGGGGCCCATGTTTGTGAAGGTGGGGGATATTTATCAGGAAAGCATCAAGAAATCGGTCAAGTCATTTCTGGCACTGTTTGAGCCGGCCTTAATCCTGGTGATGGGTGTGATTGTCGGATTGATTGTGGCTTCTATGATGCTGGCTATATTCTCAATGAACGATGCCCCATTCTGATGGATATAGAGATGTGCAATAATAATGATGAAAAGGATTTTGTTTTTCTGGAAGGAGGGTGCTAAATGGAAAGACGCAGACAGCGTGGTTTTACACTGATTGAATTGATGGTTGTGGTCATCATCATTGGTCTTTTGGCAGCTTTTGTGGCGCCGAAAATTTTTCACCGGGTTGGCGAGAGCAGAATCACTGCGGCCAAAAACCAGATGGCGTCACTGGAAGATGCACTGGATATGTTCTACGTGGACACAGGCCGGTATCCCACCTCGGAGGAAGGCATGGCGGCGTTGAACAACAAGCCGGAAAACATCAACCACTGGAAGGGCCCGTACCTGAAAAAGAAGCTTCCCAAGGATCCATGGGGAAATGACTATGTATACAAGAGCCCGGGAGGAGAGGGCCGCGATTATGACATTATCTGTTACGGAGCCGACGGCCAGGAAGGCGGAGAAGGCGACAACGCGGACATCAATTCCTGGGAATAAAGGGTTTACGCTGGTAGAACTCCTTGTGGTGCTGATTATCATTGGCATCATGAGCGCCATTGCCTATCCTTCTGTTTCCCGTGGAATCCGTTCTTTCAAGGATGCTCAGGATAAACAGAAGGTGGTGTTGTTTGTCAAACGGGCATTGCTGGCGGCAAGAATGGACGGCAAATCAAGATTGATTGAAATTGACTCTGAAACAAGTGAATTAACCTGTGGAAAGTTGCGGTTGAACCCCTTTGAAGGTAAGGAAAAGCTCAAGGCCCTGATGGTTGATGGCGAAGAGGTGGATATTATACCCATTGCACCGTTTTCATTTTTCGAAGCAGGCATCCGGTTCAAGGACAGGACATTGACGGTGAACCTTTATGACGGGAAGGTGAATGACAAGTATGATGAGTAAAAAGCGGGGATTCAGTCTTATTGAGGTTGTGGTGGCTGTGGCGATTCTTGGAATCGCGTCGGTGGCCATTCTTCGGCATTTTTCCCAGTCCCTGTACATGGTTGGCCGGGCATCTGCTCCTGCCCGCTATGGAGACACCCTGAAATACTTCTTTACAGAGGCAGTCCGATCCTATGCTGTCAACCCGGAAGATGAGATTCAATATGAAAATGATGAGTATGAGTTCAAGTTCGATTTTGCTGATCCGACTTTTCCGGAGGCGGGCGACTACAATCTGATCCCCGGCATTATCCTTAAGGAAATCACAGCCCGGGTGCTTTTAAAACCGGATGGCCGGGAAATCTACAAACAAGTGACCTATTATGTATTGCCGACGACACAAAACTGAAGAGGGCTTTACACTGGTAGAACTTCTCGTGGCAGTGGCCATGAGTGCAATAATTGCCGTTGTCCTGTTCAGCCTTCTGGGGGGCAGTATCAGTAACTGGAAGAAGGCTGAAGCCCACATGAACAACTCATTTCACAGGGGAAATCTGTATGTCCTGCTCTCAACCAAGCTGGAGAGCATCCTTCAATATGATTCAAAGGTGGATCCGGGAAAGTATTTTGCAGCAGAATCGGATCGGATCCTGTTTCTGAGCTACCAATCAGTATTGTTTCACTATTTCCCGGTACTGACGGAGATTTATGTGAAAGAGGGGAAGTTGATGATGAAGGAAACACCATTTTTCTGGGATCGTCCCAATACCGATCTTCCTGAAGCCAGGGAAATGGAATTGAGCGACAAGGTGAAGAAACTGGAGATGGGTTACTTGATGCGCGACAAGGCCAAACGAAACGATCTTGGCCAGTGGGAGGATCATTGGGATCCGGACACGGAAAGAGGGAAAGTCATGCGTGATATCCGGTTTGAGATTACATGGGAAGAAGGAGACACCATGATCGTAACCCATCCGTTACCTCAGAAGGAGGACAAGCGAAATGCGCGACCGCGATTCTGAACGGGGCTCCATCCTGCTGCTGGTTGTCTGGATTGTTGCGGCACTGGCTATTTTATCCGCTATGCTTTCGCTCCGGGCACGTGTGTTCTTAAGAAGCCAGGCATATGTCAATGCGCGTACTTCCGGTTTTCTGGAACTGGAGGGGGGAGTTCAACGGGCATTTTACGATATTCTTCAACTTCCCACTCGAAAAGATCTTGAACCGGCCCAGCGGAACCAATCTGTTTTCAATTATGAAATAAGTGGAGAGAAGGTGAAAGTGACGCGTATCCCAGTCACATCCAAACTATCAATCCAAAAGGTTCGTCAGGATGTGTGGAGGGAGATATTCATGAAGTATGACAAGACAGAAGAAGAAGCCAACGACATCATCGCATCCATTCAGGATTGGGTGGATAAGGACAATCTGCTGCATCCGGGCGGTGCAGAGGATGACTACTACCAGGGGCTTTCCTTTCCATACTATCCTCACAACAACAAGATTGAAGATATCCGGGAACTTCTCCTGATTAAGGGGATTGATGAGGAGATGTTCTACGGCAGTGACAAATATCCGGCATTGACAGATTTCTTCACCGTTCGGGACACCGGGGACAAGCTGGATATCAATTCTGCTGCCCGGGCATTGATTCAGACCATGATGGAAACAACGGATGAAGAAACGGATGCGATACTTGCTGCAAGGGAAGAAAAACCTTTCGAAACAATGTCGGATCTGGCAAATCTGGTGAGTCCCAATTCTTTTAACAATGCAACCCGATATTTTACAACAACAAAGAATGCCGATATAATGACGCTACGCGCCACGATTATGCGGGGTAAGCAGACACTGGCAGTTGAAGAAACCTTCCAGGTGAAAGGGCGCACTATCAAATGGCTGGAGAGACACGAATGGATATACTGACCGATTTTTTCTCCAAGGCATTCCGTTTAATTTCGGAAGATCTGGACGAATATTTTATAGTAAAAAAAGGGGAAATATCTCCTGTTTCGGTTGAGGAAGAACCTGAAAACCAGTTTGATACCTTCTTTCTTGTTCCGGCCGAAGATGTCATTATCTATTCACTGAAGCTGCCGGCACAGGTAGAGGAAAATCTGAATGAGGTGGTTCGGTCCTTTGTTCTGGAAAAGGAACCGGTTCGTGAAGGCATTAAAATTGACATTGCCTACACCAAAGAAAAGGGACAGTTAAAGGTCCTGGCAACTGTAATCCGTGAAACCCGCTACCAGGAGATCCTCAAACAGGCTTCCGGAAAAGCATCGGAACTCAGCGGCATTCTTCCGGTTCAAACCCTGTTTTTTGCCCATGCTCTTAGGGAAGGCATTACCGACGGCCTTGTCCTTTTCCAGAATGAGACGACGACGCTTGGTGCATATCTGGAAGATGGATTCCCAGTCTCATTTCTGAAATGTCGGCCTGATGCCGCGCTGTCTCAAACGGTGTCACGTTTTCTGTCGGGGCAGCGTGCTCCTGAGGATACGGTTGTTACACTTTTTGGTGAAATTCCAGGTGCGGACTCTATTCCCAATTCCATGAAAAGGAAAATGCCGGAGTCTCCAGCATCTTCATTGATGGCACTTTTGAAAGGAAAAACACTTCCCATTGCCAATCTGCTGCCGGTCAAAGAGCGTAAGGTGCACCGGAAATTGTGGCGCTATGTCGGCATTGCCATACTCGTCCTGACGACGGGATTATACGGGGCTTCACTGATCCGTGACTACCTGGGGCTGCGCAGCAAAGTGACAACTCTCCAGCAAAACTATGACGTGAAGAAAAAACAGGCGATGAAACTTGTCAAAAAAGTAGATGAGCGGGATAAGTTGAAGGAAAAAGTTAAATTTTACAGAAGA
>CBEUWV010000216.1:0-4037 GCA_965546895.1 uncultured bacterium | reverse complement strand
CCGGTTATCGGTGTCCCCATTAACGCCACTTCCCTTTCTGGTATGGACGCCCTTTTATCCACAGTACAGATGCCGGGGGGAATCCCGGTTGCAACTATGGCCATTGGTAAGGCCGGAGCCCAAAATGCAGCACTTTTTGCCATCGCAATACTGTCAATTTCTGATAGTAGTCTGGCTGAGCAATTGAATGAGTACAGAAAGCGATTCCAGACATCAGTTGAAGAAAAATCCAACCGTCTCCGCAACCGTATGGATTCATTCTTGAATGAATAAGCTGTTCTACATCGAAACTTACGGCTGCAAACTCAATCAGCTGGACACCGAACGTGTCCGGGAAGCTCTTCACCTGGCAGGGTACACCGAAACAGATGCTCCAGAGATAGCAGAACTGATGGTTATCAATTCCTGTGCCGTTACCGGAAAAGCTGAAAAGGAAGGACGCTACAGGTTGCGGAGACTTCAGCGGGCCAATCCGGATGCCCGGAAGTATTTTATCGGGTGTTTTACGGACACTCAGGACCTCCCGGGTACTGTTTTTCTTCGCGGGGAAAAAAAATTTAATATTCGGGAACTGGCAGGATATCTTCCGGCTTTTCCTGAAATCCAGGAAAAGCACGTTCGACCACTTGTTCATATTCAGAATGGTTGTGACTTGAATTGCAGCTATTGTATTGTTCCATTTTTCAGGGGCCCCAGTGTAAGTATTTCTCCCCTTGTTGTCCTTGATCAGATAAAATCAGTCATTCATGCCGGTCGGAAAGAGGCCGTACTTACGGGTATTCATCTGGGCACATGGGGTCAGGATTTGACACCGAAACAGCAGTTCTCAGATTTATTACAATTTCTTGATAAAGAAATAGAAAATAAGCTCAAGATACGAATATCTTCCCTTGATTCAAACGAGATTTCTGACAGTCTCATTGAATATCTGGCAAACTCCACGGTCATACAACCTCATTTTCATATCCCCCTGCAATCCGGAAGTGCAAATGTATTAAGAAGGATGAAAAGACGTTACTCACCGGAGCAGTTTCTCTCTGTCGTAAGGAGGCTTCGTGAGACCATCCCGGAAGTCTGCCTTGGAGCGGACGTTATTGTTGGATTTCCCGGTGAAACAGATGAGGAATTCGCGGAATGTTTTGATTTCATTTCAAGCTCTTCCCTTGACTACCTCCACGTTTTTCCATTTTCACCAAGGACAGGCACACCTGCCGCGACTATGTCGGATCAGGTCCCCGTAGCTGTGAAAAAGTTACGGGCAAAACAGCTGAAAATTCTTTCGGACGGAAAGCGAATGCTTTTTTCCAAACGTTTTCTTAATAAACAACGTGCAGGAATTGTAATCTATCCTGACCTTGTATTGACAGATAACTATATCTCCGTACATCTGGAAACAAGCACAACAATTTCACCTGGAAGTGAAGTCCAGGCCAAAGTGACAAATATTAGTCCCCAGGGGGCAGTTCACGGTGTAATTATTTGATTTAAATTGTAACTATTCGGATTCACCATCCTCCGGCAGGGAATCCGCTTCGTTCAGACCCCGGCTGATGCTGTTGACCGGTTCAACGGATGGGATTTCTTCTCCAGATGTGGCTCCCAGTTCTTTGAAACGACGGGCTGTTACCAGCACCCTTCCCTCCAACGAACCCACAGCCTTATTGTATGTATCCACTGTACGATCCAGCGATTTTTTCATGGAAACAAAATGAGTGGCCAGCGTTCGAATTCTGTCGTAGAGTTCCTTTCCCAGCTTACTGATCTTTTGTGCGTTTTCTTCCAGGTGTGCCTGTTGCCATCCATAGTGAGCTGATTTCAAAAGGGCAATCAGGGTTGTCGGTGTTGCCAATAGAACTTTCTTCTCAATGGCAAACTCCAAAATCCTGGCATCCTGCTCCAACGCCGCACTGAAGAAGTTTTCACCGGGGAGAAAAAGAACAACAAATTCAGGTGTATTTTCAAACTGATTCCAGTATTGCTTTGCTGAAAGTTTATTTATGTGTTCCCGAACCTGCGCCGCGTGGCGGGCCATGCACCGATTTTTGTCATCAATCTCTTTTGCCTCAATTGCTTCAAGATAGGCATCAAGGGGTGCTTTGGAATCCACAACCATCTGTTTATTCCCCGGTAGATGAACAATCATGTCGGGCCGCAAAAGGCCATCTTCTCCTGAAACGGAAGCCTGTTCGGCAAAATCACAGTGGGTTTCCATCCCGGCAAACTCTACTACGTTACGAAGCTGAATTTCACCCCAGCGGCCCCTTACCTGGGGTTTTCTAAGTGCGGTTACCAGATTCGCCGTCTCCCCCCGTAAACGATCCTGACTTTCTTTCAGTGTGGCCAGGTAGGATTCAAGGGAAGAAAAATCACTTACTCTTTTCTTCT
Source organism: uncultured bacterium (assembly GCA_965546895.1). Taxonomy (GTDB): domain Bacteria; phylum Acidobacteriota; class Holophagae; order Thermotomaculales; family Thermotomaculaceae; genus UM-FILTER-49-7. Next base: position 1,652 of record CBEUWV010000216.1, on the reverse strand, counting down.
CCAACTCTGAAATCTGCTGATTAACCTGCTTCAAAGAGTCTGAAAGAGGAGCCACAAGTGTCTGAATTGCCTTTTCTTTCAGAGCAAGGTCGCCCTTTGCCTCTTTCTGTACCCCTTCCAGAACGGATTTCGCGAGACGAAGAAAACTTGCATTGTTGGATTCCAGAGCATTTGAAGAAAGTGCACGAAATGAGTCTGACAATTTTTTTTCCGCATCTTCGAGTATTTTCAGTTTTTCCGCCGCGCTTTTCCGTTCACTCTCCAATTCCGTTTCAGCCGCAATTCGTCTGTTGGATTCTCCCCGGAGTTCATCCTGCAAGCGGTTGGCTTCCCGATCCAGATGACGAATACGAGGCAAGAGTGCGAGAACAGCGGCAAAAGCTCCAATAAGTGCGGCCGTGGCCGCAATAAGAACTGTCAAGGATGAGATGTCCATTGGGATTCCGGCTTACTCTTCTTCCTTCCCCTGCTCTTCTTGTTCCATTACCTGGAAAAACACATCTGTGGTAACCATGGAAGACATCATCATTCCAGCCATGGCTGTCCAACGGTCTGTCTCGTACAACTTGACAAACCGTTTCATGCCCTCAACAAGTTCCTCATCGGAAAACTCAAACAGTTCTTCCACATTGTTTTCCTTGAAAATGTTTTCAAGAACACGAATTACTTCGTTTACAACAACCTGTTCCAATTCACTTTCATGGTCCTCGTCATGTTTTTGCGGCTCGTGTGTCATAATTACTCCTTTTTCCCATTACCAGTGGGGATTTCTTAACATTATACATGAAAATGCAGCAAAACCATCAAAGGAAACCCGCCCCGATATTCCTGCTTCAAACTCCAGGCAGGAGAGTTTTGTTTTCTGGTCTTCACCCCTGACCTCCAAATACGGGGGGATCTATATTAACGACAATTCCTGAATCGGGGAAAAGCAGGTTCAAAAATACGCGGATCTCGTCAATTTGAGCTAATCTTTCGGGTGTTTTTTCAGAGTTAATATCCATCACAATATTAAACCGCTCATCAGAACCCACAATTCGAATGTCGTGGGCTGAGCCCATGAACGGATAATCATTCGCAAGGCGTTTAATTGCTGTTGTCACAACTGCGTACTTCGGGTGACTGCGGTTCACCGGATCCACATGCACAATTGCCCAGCCTGGAAATTCTTCCTGAATCTCTGTTTCAATTGCGTCTGAAATATCGTGAGCCCGGCATAGTTCCATAGTATGTTCAACCTCAATATGAAGAGAGATATTGTAAATGGAACGAAAATCATGAACCACGATGTCGTGAATGCCGATGATTTCTTTATGTGAACTTGCAATTTCTCTCACTCTGTTCACCAGTTCCGGTGCAGGATTCCGCCCCAGAAGCGGGCTTGCAGAGTCTCGAATAAGTCCGATAGCGGTCAACATAATAAAAACTGAAACAGCCAGTCCTCCTATGCCATCGGCCCGGGGCCACCCGGCATGCACAAAACCCAGGGAAATCAGTACAAGAACCGTGGAAATTGCGTCACTTCGGTGGTGGTGTCCGTCTGCTATTAACACACTTGAATCAACGGTTCGCCCGAGGAAAAATGAAAATCGCGCCAATGCTTCCTTCATCAGCAAAGTGGCCCCGACAATGATTATTCCCAGGGTACTCAA
>CBEUWV010000215.1:0-4055 GCA_965546895.1 uncultured bacterium | reverse complement strand
TGTCCATTTGCCACAGCGAACCGGCATTTCATAAAACGAAGTTTTATGAAATAGGAAGCAAAAATGGAAGTGAGGTGCCGAGCTTGCTCAAAGCGCCTTGCTTTCGTTTTTGCTTCCGTACCGCCGCGAACGGCGGAGGTGCGGGGTCGCGGCCCCCGGTCAAAACATTCGCCAAGCTCCATCATGGCTCATGTCCATGCAGGCAGTGGCACTATTTCTTTTTCAGCAGCATGACCGCAAGAACCACGCCATCATCCTTCTTGCTGGAAATGCCAACAATCACCGGTTTTCCTTCCTTCACCGGGAAAGAAGTATTTAATACATTCCACTTGTCATAAACTGCTTTGCCGGATGAATCTTTGGCAGGTACCAGTTTGTCCACTGAAAAATGGCTGAGAACCAGACCTTCACGGCGACCATCCGGGCGAAATTCAAGACGGTACCCCGCGCCATTGTCCGGAATCATGCTGGCAGAAAGACCCTTACCGCTAATGGTCTTCAGTCGGGACTTGTAGATTATTTTTGCGCCCTTGATGTCAATTTCCCGCAACTCTTTCACCACAGCCCTGTCAAGCCCCGGATCAAACTGCTTCGTGCCATCTACCTGCAGGATGTAGGTTAAAAACGTCAGTGAATCCGGCCGCACATCCACCTTATTCAGAAGCCTTTCCACTTTTTCAATGGTAATGGGAGTAGCGGTAATCACCAGCACATTGCTCTGCTGGTCATAATCCACACTTGCAGCAGTGGAATAGTCTTCTTTAGTAATTCGCATAATCGCTGAAAGATAGGCACTTGCCAATCTCGGCCCTTTCAACTGAATCACTTTTGTTTCAAGCCTCGCCGGAACCTCAGCTGTTTCTTTTGGAGTTGTGTCCTGAGCAAAGCCAATGCCGGAAACCAATACGACCAGCAATAAAACTGTCAGTTTTCTCATTTTGAATCCTCCTAATTGGTATATGAAATCCAGATTACGTTTTCTTTCAACTTAGTTACGGTGGCTTTTCTCTGAATGTCCCTTATTTCCGGCTTTCGAACCGGGCTTTCAGGCAGAAAAGCTGTCCGAACGGGTGCCTCCTGAATACGGCCGATTTCAATTACCGGGCTCACCTGGCGAAAAAGGGATGACAACCAGAGTACAAGCACTACTGTCGCCGCAGCAGCACCGAAACGGTAGACAAGCTTCAGTCGAGTGTGTCCACGATAAGTTGACACTCCTTCTCTGTGTGACCTTTTAAGCACAATCTCCGCAATATCGACCGCTGCCGCTGATTTCGCTTTCTCACTAAAAAGATCATCGAGGTGATCTGAAACCCGCTGTTCCAGTGCCAGAGCTTCCCGGCATGATTCACAGGAAGCCAAATGATCAGAAACCAGTTTTGTCATCTCAGCATCCAGAAATCCCCTTTGAAATGATGGTAGGAGTTTCTGAACTTCCTTACACTTCATGTCGCTCACCTCGCAAATTCCGGGAAGTAGCGAATAATGTAATTCTTCATCCGTATCCGGGCGTTCTGGTAATGGCTGCGAACGGTGGAAGGGGACAAGCCCAGGATCTTTCCCACTTCAGCGGAGTCCAGATTTTCATAATGAATCATTGCCACAATCATTCGTTCCTTCTCCTTGAGAACCCTCATTGCCCTGGAGATTACTTCCTTTTCTCCCAGGCGGGAAGACGGATTCTCCTTCTTTCCCGGTTCAGGAATTTCATCCATTCCCACTGTGTTTGTGCGCTTCTTCAACATGCTGAAACACACATTCCTCAAAATCTGAACCAGGTATGCCTGAATGTACCCATTGGGGTCCAGACGTTCCCTGGACCGCCAGAACCGGAGGTATGCGTCTTGAACGGCGTCACGGGCATCCTCCGAATTCAACAGGATTCCGAAGCTCACCGACATCAACAGGCGCTCTGTTTCACTGACAAACTCTCTGAAGGCTTCTTCATCGCCCTGTTTTAACCGCTCAGTATCCACCATTCAAAACCACCTGTGTCCTCTTCTCATCATAACCGGTCACCAGTACTACTCGCCCCCTGAGGTTTCTGTCCAAAAAACTTTCCCTGGCAGCTGTTTCTTCGGTGAAGTTCATCCACAATTTTTTGGGTGGGTTTCAGGTGGAGACGCCCCCACTCCGGCGCAATCAAATCTGAATGGGTATCCGCCCGGGCAGAGAGCCGATGTACGACTACCTCCTGTGGAATCCGCTCCAGAAAGTCCGCAACGATGTCCACGTATTCATCCAATTCCAGTGGGGAGACCCGACCAGCTTCATACCATTGGGCAATTTCAGTACCCTTTAACACGTTCAACTGATGAAACTTCACCCCGTTAACTCCGAATTCGGAAAACAACCGGGTGGCGCACATCATCTCCTGCCGTGTCTCTGTGGGCAACCCGAATATCAGGTGTACGCAGGTGTGGATGTTCGGGTGCTGCCGCAACCGTTCCAATACTCGAAATGTCGAATTCGAATCGTGACCCCTATGAACCATTTCCAGAACCCGATCTGTCAGCGACTGCACACCGAGATCCACAATCACCAGTTTTTCTTCTGAAAGTTTCCCCAGCCAGTCCAGCAAATCATCTGCGATACAGTCCGGCCGCGTTCCGATGGCAATTCCCACGGCCTTCTCGTCCATCACAGAGAGATAGCGGGAGATACACACATCGGTCTCGGCATACGTGTTTGTAAAGGACTGGAAATACGGAATAAATTTGCGTATCCCCAGCTTCTCTTCAATTTTACGGCACCCGGTTTCATACTGAGACTGCAATGCCTCTTTCTTGTCAATATGTGCCGCCGCACTTCCCCGTTCATCACAAAACGCGCAGGGTCGAATCCTGCCATCATGGCCGTCCCGGTTGGGGCAGGTGAACCCACCGTCCACAGTGACACGGTACACCCGTTCCCCGAAACGCTCCTTCAAAAAATCCGATAGCTTTCTATAAACGGGAAAGTTTTTTCTTCCAGTGCGCATTGGTTTTTTCCCTGTACATCTTCTCCGGGATCAAGGCTTGTTTCAATTTTTCCAGCAATTTCTCATCCACAGCCCCGTTTCGAACAAATTGCTCCCCTGCCTTTTCCACATTTTTCAGATAACGCTTCACAATTGGATTCAACAGCATGTGCTTAATCTTCAACAATTCCCCCATTGTCCGGTAAATCTCCAGCGTCACTGCAACATTCGTCTCCCGTGCCAGCCGATTGAAGAAATGGCTCATCACCTGAAACTGAGAATATTCCGGGTAACCGCTGTTGGAAATGACAATGAAGTCCGGATAATGATCAAATCGCCGGGTATGGCGGGTTTCTCCATTCACATACTCAAAATACGGGTTCACCATTGGAAGAATCCGTTCCAGAAATTTCTTCAGAATCGACGTGATATTGTCCGTGTAAAGGGGAGATGCCAGCACCACTACATCGGAAGCCAGAAAAATAGAATGCAGACCTTCCACGTCATCCTTATGAATACATTTCCCCGGGGTGGTGTCCCAGCAGTTGAAACAGCCCCTGCAGTGTTCAATGTTTTTTTCAACCAGAAATATATTTTCTGTTTCTGCCCCCGCCTTCTCTGCTCCCCGGAGGAAAGCCTCCACGATCCGGTTCGTGTTCCCATTCTTTCCCCTTGGACTGCCGTTAAACACCGTAATCTTCATCTCTTCCCTCCAGATTTACTTCTCCCAGCAGTTTATCACAAGGGCGACTACGTCTCCCTGTGACTTGTGATGCGTAATTTGTAACTGGTAAAAAGAAAAGGCCAGGTAATTGGCGGTGTACACCCGCACTTCTAACTTTACGGCCCTTAATTTCACTCATACACCGAATAGAAAGAAAGTCAGAGAGATGGTGAAACGGGCGAGTAAAACGGGGACTGGAAACTGGCGCATCCGGACAAAACAACTTATCTCCATGAGTTAATCGTCCGGGAGAGAAATCAACTGACAGGCAACTACTGAAGATTCCTTTTCCCAACAATCCACTGTTCATCAAGCGCCATCCAAATGCTTCCTCAGTCGCGGCCTGTCCACATACCGAAACTTTGACAATTA
>CBEUWV010000214.1:0-4062 GCA_965546895.1 uncultured bacterium | reverse complement strand
CAGATCATATTCCAGGCAGTTGTAATGACTGCCAATCTCATGTACATGGTTCAGAACCGCTTCAGGAAGAATGGACCGCCCCAGATTGGTGTGAATGATGATGCCGCTCCCGTTGATCACCCGTTTCAGTGAGGGCGTCACCCAATCCCGAAGTATTTCCGTCGCTCGGTCCAGCAGGAAGATCCTTATATCCTCCGGGGCACTCCCTTCCTTTATCTCATCTCGAAGGCAGTCCAGTGAGAAAGCAAACCCTTCTTTCACAAGCACATGACCAAATTCTGCCTCAAGTTCGCCGGTTTCCGGCCAACCCAGTATGGTGTCCATCTTTGGAATGCTGCGGAACGCTTCATTCTTATTCATCTGAAAACACCCGATCTTTTACTGCCTGAAACTCATGTTTCCCGCAGGCCAGCATAAATGTCAATGGCGCAATTTCTTTCACACTCTCAAGTATCCGGTTGGCAATGGCACGAATGTCCCACTGAGCATGTTCATCTGCCCTGAGCCGTACAAAGTGGTACAGTTCCCGTGCATTCACCTTAAAAATGACCCGGCGCCTGTGACCGTTGGTCAGACAGTAGGCTGCAGCAACTTTACTTATTGATTCCAGTTTTGCGTAAACTTCGTTCACCTGATGGACCAGGTCCAGGAATTTACCCTCCACACAGGCTTCAAACATGGTATCCGGAATCGTGACGCCCAGTGCCGGTTGATAGCTCTGTTCAATCAGTGTTCCCATACGATGCCGTTTCAACTGTGCAAATGCCGTGGCGGAAAGAACAACCTCAAATGTGAAACTGGTATTTTCACATTCCCTTCTCACCGAATGGTAGCTGTTCATGTCTCGAAACATTTCTACAAACACCGACTGCTTATGTGCCTCCGACAGTCCCTTGACAGTCGTTGCCGCCTCTTCAAAGGAAACCGGGCGGGACCGGAAAAGCAATGCGGTCAGGACACCATCATCCGGATCCGGGCTGTGGGACAACAACCGAACCGCGTCATTGCTGGAGACTGGACGGCTCCCCGACGAAACAGGTGGCAGCCCGTCCGCGAACTTTGCCTGATTCAGTTGATAAGAATCCGGTTTTGTGTACTTCACAAGAGATGGAACCAGGTTCCCGCACTGTGCGTACAATTGCCGGCCCATTTCCCTTACTTCCACCAACGGGGCCGCCAGAAGTTTTTGAATCATGTTTTCCAGTGTACGGGCATTCACAGTCATCCCAAGCTGACCTCGAATGGCCAACGGGAGCGCGTACCTGGCATCCTCTTTTGCTTTCAGGGAAGCCTCTTTCGGGCCCTCTCCCTTTTCAACCAACGCTTTCTCAATTTCACCGTAGGCGTAATGGTAAAACTCGTTTTGTTTCTGCACAAGTCGAAGAAAAATATCACGGAAAGGTTTTTTTGAGAATTCTTCGGGAATCAGCCCGTCATCCTCAATTTTGATATAGCGCTGGGATTTTTCCGTGTAGGAGGCCAGACGAAAATGTTCCAGGTATTCAATTGCCAGCCTTGAAACGCCAATCACGTCAAAATTAAAACAGGCGTGTTCCGCAACCGAGGCATGACCCAGCCCGAACACGATCTGTTCATTTGATTTTCTGGCCTTTTCCACCGCCACACGGGACTTCTCCCGCAGCTTGTCCACATCCGCAGGGTTTCGGCTGATTCTGGCATAGGCTGCCGAAATTGTTTCCGGTGTCAGTGCATTATCGTCAACCGCCTCGCCCCGCTTCAACTTCTCAATCAGGGCACTGTCAATATTGTATCCGGCCAGTAGTATCTTCATGGTCCCCATTATAAAGCAAAGGCCCGAATCCGCAAAACAGAAAGCAGAAAGAAACATCGGAATCCACAAAAAAAGCCGGGTAGTTTTACCCGGCAGAACTAATAAACTATAAATTCATACAATTATCTTCGTAAGCGGAAATGAATTGTCAGGTTCATGACTACACTGACGGGATTACCATGAAACATACCCGGAGTAAAGTCAAGTTGTCGAACGGCCGCTTCAGCAGCTTCGGGGAATCCCATACCAGTCAGGGTTCCGCCACTCACATTCACATCCGAAATCGTCCCGTCTCTGTTCAAAACGACCTGTACAATGACAGTGCCTTCCATGCGGGCAAGCAAGCCTAATCGAGGGTATTTCAAATTTCGCTGCAGTTGTGCCATGTCATAAACTGGCGCTGTCAGCCCCTCTGTATATTGATCCATAGGGTCAGGTTTCGGTACTTCAGTGGCTTCAGTATAATCGATCGGCATATCCGGATCTGTCACCGTGTTGATTGAAGTCATCGGAGGCTCCGGTCCATCAGGGGTAACATCCGGAACTGGGATTTTTTTGACATGCGGTTTCAGGACAATATCCGGAAGATCATCTTGCGCCGGTGGCATGACTATGAATCTTACCGGTGGTGTTTTTATGGGACGATCTGGTCCCGTGTTCCCGATGGGCCCACTTGGAAAAACGACCCAAAGCAATAGAATATGGATCATCAGGGCCACCAACAGCGCAATCTTAAAATTGTGGCTGTCGGCCTCCGCTTCCATAGCCCATGTGGCGGGAAGACCGGAATTCCATCCACCACTTCCTGCATTCTGATAACTCATTTTTCTGTTCATACAACTCTCCCTCGCACTCCGACCGCAAAAACAGTCGGGTTCCGGCCCCTAAAGAACCGCGTTCACGTACCATTCAGCTCCTCAACCATCCACATTTGATCAAGCGCTTGTCTTACTAATAATGTAGGTTAATTTTCATTTTTGTCAAATTATCCGCCACTTTTTGCAAAAAAAGACATTCATGTCAACATGGGAACGCCGGATATGTCAATTTTCTGGCATCTCATATTGAGTAGTATCGTTTTCTCTGAACCGCCACTCTCCTTTTCTTTTGATTTCGTGCGGGGCATCGGATACAATGAACTGAAATCTGGCTCACGGAGGTGAAATGCCACAGATCGTTGATGCAAAAGGGCTTGCATGCCCACAGCCGGTGATTATGGCCAAAAAAGCACTGAGCGGAATTGAAGAAGGTTTCATCACCGTAATTGTGGACAGTGAGGCATCCAGAGAAAATGTGCGCCGCTTCGCTGAATCGCAGGGATGCACGGTAACCGTGACGGAAAAGGACGGCGATTTTCACCTTGAAATCGCAAAAGGGTATACCTGCCCCGTTCCCGGACAATCGGAAGCCCCTGCCCACCAAACTGCAAAGAAACGGGCGATGTTTATTCAATCCGACAGCATCGGCCCGGACGAAGGACTGGGGAAACAACTGATGAAGGCTTTTCTGGAAAACATGGTGGAACTGGAAGATGATGAGCTCCCTGCAAGAATGATTTTTGTCAATCGGGGCGTATTTATTACCTGTAGCTGGGATACCACAATTGAAAAGCTGAGCGATTTGGAGAAGAGAGGTGTGGACATTTTTTCCTGCGGTGCCTGTCTGAATTATTTCAAGATTGCGGATAAGCTGAAAATCGGAAAGGTGGGCAACGCCTTCGATACTGTTCAAACCCTGGTTCAACATGAAAACGCCATTACACTGGGATAATAATGGACAAAAAGCGAAAACTGACTGAGTTTGTAAAAGCAGCTGGGTGAGCGGGCAAGCTGGCCCCGGGGGACCTGGGGGAATTGCTCCGCGATATTCCGTTCAACGATGGCAACCCTGACCTGATCGTAGGTCTGGAGGACAGCGAGGATGCCGGTGTATTCCGGTTGAACGACGGTACATTCCTGGTTCAAACGGCTGATTTTATTACCCCCGTTGTGGATGATCCTTTCATGTACGGGAAAATTGCGGCTGCCAATTCTTTAAGCGACGTCTACGCAATGGGCGGGCAGGCAATCTGTTGCCTGAACCTTGTTTGCTACGACAGTTGCAACATCGAGGGAAGTGAGCTTCGCAGCATTCTCAAAGGTGGCCTGGACACTGTCCGGGAAGCCGGCGCCGTAATCGTCGGCGGACACACGGTGGATGACCAGGAAATGAAGTTCGGCCTCTCGGTAACCGGCATAGTGGAAGAAAGAAATATCATGCGAAACAGCGGT
>CBEUWV010000213.1:0-4069 GCA_965546895.1 uncultured bacterium | reverse complement strand
ATCATGAAAAAAACCGTGACCGGGACCAAAAGAAAAAGATTTGTATCCATGCCCAGATGAATGACATTGCTGAAATCCCGATAGTTCCGGCTGCCTCTCAGGCGGGAGAGCTCCGGTGCAATGGAGCGGGAAATGGCTAGTCCCATAATGGCAAAGGGCAGCTGTATAATCCGAAAACTGTACCAGAGAGAGGAAATGGCCCCGGAGCCCACCAGGGAAGCCACCATTCTGTCCACCACCTCCACACCTTTGTTGGCAAGGGCATTGACAAAAATTCTGGAGGATTCTTTCAGTGAACGATTCAGCGGGTCTTCCGTTTCTTTTCTGGCATCTTCTTTGAGGCTTTTCATCACCTTGAAAAGGGCGGGTAACTGGAAGAGGAGAAAGGCACCGGCACCACCGAGATAAGCAATAATCAGGGCGGTAATGCCGAGGTGTTTATGGAAACCAATCAGAACAAGAATGATTACCGAGTTCATGACGGCAGGTGCTGTACTGTAGATCAGTTTACGGTCAGAGAACAACAGGACAGCGCCGGTTAAGGTTGAGAAACTGATAAGGGCCAGAAATGGCAGAATCTGTTTTCCTAGAAGTATGGTTTGTTGTTCCGTATCAATGGAAAGTCCCGGAGCCAGAAAGTGAACCACTGCCGGCATAAAGAAAAAGAGGAGGGCGGTCATAACCAGTAGAACCAGGGAGAGAATGATGAAAAGCCGGACTAGCAGTCGCCTCGCCGTACCGGCCTGGCCCTGGCTTCTCAGCCGTTCAAATGGTGGCATAAACGCGCGTTCAAACATTTCTTCACCTAGAATTCGGCGGAAAAGCGCAGGAACGGAAAAGGCAATGACAAAGGCATCATAAATCCGACCACCACCGAAAAAAGCTGCGGCAAGAATTTCACGCACAAATCCCAATAACCGGGACAACAGGGTGCCGGATGTGAGAACCGCACTGCCTTTCAGGACCTTTGTCGTGAGTTTTTTCATCGAATTTCCATTCGCTCCGTCTTTTTCTTCCCCCTATTTTCCCAGATTGTGCCTTGAATTTCTACAGGAACCTTCGCCCCCATGGCGCTTGCCGGATAATTCGAAAGTCCTTCAAATAAGTGAAGGAAAGCTCACCGGCAATTTTTGGCAAGGCAATCAGGTGCGGGACAGTTTCATGGCACATTTTTTGCATAACATAAATGGAAGAGAGATAATGATATGAGAGGGGGGGAAGAATGTTTATGATTACGGACTTGGTGAGATCAAACAATTCATCCACAGAAAGATTGAGCTTGAAGCGATTTTTGAAAACTGGCAGATGGCGGCGATGCTTGCTCCTTTTGTTAACCCTGTCCCTGGTATGTAGCCCCGCACTTAGTTACTCCCTCAAGTCAATTTCCGGGAAAACCGTCACGGTGGATTTGGAGACAGATTCAGGTGTAAAAACCGGAACAACGGGCAGTGTTGTTATTAACCAGGTAGTATCTGGAAAACTGGTATGGCTCACAATTGCAAAAATAAAAGTTACATCAGTTAAAGGCGGAGTCTGTACGGCTGTGATTCTGGATAAGAAGTCACAATTTAACCTGACCCCCGGCCAACGGGTTGTTTTTTCACCTGAATCATTTTCGGTAAAATCGAAAAACAGATTCAACATTGAAGGCGGTGCAGACACTACCGGCTTGAAAATTGAAAAGGGAAAGGATGTCTTTTTCTATCTGGGAAAAGCAAATGAATATCAGGCAAATGGTAATTTTGTTAAAGCAAAGCGATATTTTCAGCTCATATTGAAAGAATTTCCTGCCGATTCTATGGTGAAAAGGGAGCTGGGCAGAGCGGAAGAGGGTATTCGAGAAGCCCGGGCAAAAGCTGAAGCAAAACAGAGGAGAAAACAGTTATTGCAAAATGCAGACGACTTGGAAACAAAAGGAGATCAAGCTGCAGCTATTGGCAACACCAAGTTGGCCCTGGAGTATTTTCAGCAGATACTGAAGATTGTTCCAGACGACCCCTGGATACTGGAGAAAAAGGCCGATGTTTTGATAAAAGCGGGACGAAAGAAGGAAGCAGAGGCCATTTTAAGGAAGATTTTGACTCTCCATTCTGAAATACGAGACGTCAGAGGCAAACTGGAAAACCTGATTCACGATCCAGGGGAACTGAAGGTTGTGCATTTATCTCGGCATCTTTCTTTGAAGCTTTTATATGTTCCTGCAGGAAGCTTTCTCATGGGCTCACCGGAAACTGAAAAGGGACATAGTATTGACGAAGGTCCCAGACACAGGGTTACCATATCCAGAGGTTTCTGGATGGGAAAGTATGAAGTTACCCAGGCTCAGTGGCGGGGCATTATGAAAAGCAATCCTTCTATACTGAAGCCCAAAAGACCCTTCCTGAAAAAGTTGGGTCTGTCTAATCTCCCACATGTCGACCAAAGGGAGCTTCCTGTAGAAAGAGTTTCCTGGAATGACGTGCAGGAATTTATCCGGAAACTGAACCGGAAGACGGGTCTGAAATTCCGTCTTCCCACGGAGGCGGAATGGGAGTATGCGTGTCGGGCAGGAAGTGAATCAGCATACTATTTTGGAGACAACCGGAAAGAATTGTCCAGGTATGCCTGGTATAACGGGAACACCAGTGCCGAAACCCACCCAGTCGGTCGAAAAAAACCAAACGCCTGGGGACTTTGCGACATGGCAGGGAACGTATTTGAATGGTGTCAGGACTGGTATAGTAGAGATTTTTATCAATATTCCCCTGCGACGGACCCCACCGGCCCCTCATCAGGCACTGCCCGTGTATTTCGAGGTGGCAGCTGGTTCAGTTCTGAAAACAGATGCCGCTCAGCCTTTCGCTACGGGTACAATCCGGATTTGAAATACGCAAACCTTGGATTCCGTCTCGTGCTTGAAAGTACAGAAAAGGACAGACAGTGAAGCGGATGAATGAGCAAGCGGTTCTATTTTCTATGAGAAAAATAGCATTCAGATCGTAAAATCGGCGAGTCGTTTATGGAAAGGCAGGAAAAAGCCGGTAGAAATTCTGGTTTGCCTGAGCGGAAAGCTTTTCTGGTTCGAGGCCCTTGAGTTCAGCGGCTTTTTCAATGACATACACAACTTTCCGGGGATCATTTCGCTTGCCCCGGAAAGGAGCCGGCGCCAGGTAGGGGGAATCGGTTTCAAATAACAGCCGATCCAGTGGCACAACTTTCAACAGTTCCCGGACTTCTTCGGCGGATTTCTGAAAGGTGATGATACCGCTGAAAGAAACAAAATAGTCCAGATTCAGCCCTGCTTCCATCAGTTCCCGGCCGGAAGTGTAACAATGGAGAATGCCCCGAACCTTCCGGTACCGTCTCAGAATGTCCATGGTATCCCGGTCTGCTTCCCGGGTGTGAATAATGACGGGCAATCCGGACTTATCGGCTATAGCCATCTGTCGGTCAAATGTTCTGAGCTGTTCAGCCCGTTCCGAGAGGTTGTAGTGATAGTCCAGGCCGATTTCACCCACTGCCTGGATTTCTCTTTTCTCAATTGCGGAAAGTAGAAAAGCCTCTTCATTCTTTCCAAAATCCTTCGCATCATGGGGGTGCCATCCAAGGGAAGTGTAAAAATTGTCCCATTTCAAGCTCAGTGTCAGGTTGAATTCGTGATCTTCCCTTCCGGTGGCCACAGACAGCATGGCTTTCCCTCCGGACTTAAAATAATCCGTCAGAATCTCATTCCGGTCTTCGTCAAACCGGTCCATAACGATATGGCAGTGGGAATCAATGTAGTCCATTATTCAACCTGTAAGACCAAGGATAAGCGTGACAATAGAAACAATGACCATGTAAGCCGCAAAATAATGGAGTCGGGCCTTTTCCACAAATACCACAACCAGGCGGATGGATGCCAGTCCTACGAGAAAAGCCAGCACAAAGCCCAGCACATAATTCATGGAGAATCCCATGGCGCTGATTCCCCCAAGCTTTAACAGAAAAGCACCCAGTATGGCTGGGATGGAAACGATAAAGCCGTAATCTGCCGAATCGGTGGCGGCAATGCCCAGAAGAAGTGCCGCACCGATGGTAAAACCGGATC
>CBEUWV010000212.1:0-4071 GCA_965546895.1 uncultured bacterium | reverse complement strand
CCAGTCACTGCCTTCGGCAATCATCAGAGATTCCCATGCTTCCCGGGCGGCCGGCTCAGCAGTTTCCTGTTCCGGTGGTTGAGAAAGCCCCGTTTTTTCCGTCAAAAACCGCCGGGTACGGGCAAGGTAGGTCCATGCAGTGTTGGTTTCCCGGTGGCCAATCCAGATTTTGTAGTTGCTGTTGATCCATGATCCGGAATGAATCGGTCCCGGTGCTGGTTTTGATGGAATTCGGGTCAATGCGTTGCTGACGGTATCCACAGTAACGTCTTCTCTCTCGGACAAGGCTTCAAAAAGTTGAACCAGGAAAGGCTCTCCACTTTCTTCATAGTTTTCCCAGGGATTTTCCCCGTCGAGAATCACGGGTATGAGTAATTCTTCCCTGCTGTCCCGGTGGTAGGCATCAATGCTGTCCAGTTCTTTCAGGAAGAGCTGGACAGCGGCATCCGGTGACATGTCAAAAAGTCTGAACCCCATCATGTCGGAAAGGACCCGGTCCCGAAAAATACAGGTCAACGGACCAGATGCAGTTTTAAACAGATAGGGATGGTACAGGTAGCTCATACGGTGATGGGTCTCAAACCCGGATTTTTTCAGGATTTCTTCGTCGCTGGCTGCCCAGCGGATGCCGGTTCCCGCAATGAGGTCCAGCACTTCAGGAGATACGGACCCTTCGGATGGCCACATACCGGCAGGAGCTTTTCCAAAAAGCTCTGCGGCTGCCTGAATACCGGCCTCAATCTGGTGGACCGCATCAGCAGGGGCCGAAAAAGAGGGGGGAAGTTTGGCGTCCGGCATGGCACGCCGGGCAATGTCGCTATTTACCAGGAGAGGAAGAATCGGATGGTAGAAAGGAGAAACAGAGAGTTCCACGTTTCCTTCCTCTGCCTGTTGCCTGCAACGGGGCAGGACCCGGGTGAGCAGTTCTTTCTGGATAAGCAAAATCCGGTCAATTTCGTCCCGGGTGAAGGAGCGGTCCTTATCTTTCATCTCTTTCAGTTCCGGATATTCATGAAATGCAGTGAATCCAAACCAGCTGAGATTGAACAATGCCTGCAGGTCCTGAATGTCCCGATCATTAAAGAGGGGCAATCGGCTTTTCAGCGCCTCCCCGGACCTGGATGAACCATGTTTCATTAAGAGTTCCCGGTATCGGGACCCGGGTTTCATATGTATTTTTCTGTTCACGGAAAAAAAGTTGTCCACGATAAAAAATTTCTCTTCTTCAGTCAATTTGAAAACCGGCTTCCGGGTGAGCAGGAGCCAGGGGTCAGAAGCATTTTCCATCTGATACGCCTGCAGTTGAGCGGTCAGGGACGGCACCATATTGATTGTAAACCGTATGTCACTGAATCGGGAGGCAATGGCCGGAATGTCCGTGTAGCCTTTCAGTGCGTGAAGGCGCACCCAGGGCATTTCAAACTCACCGGTTTCCAGGTTCCGGTAATAGGGCTGATGCATATGGAACATGAAACAGATGGTTTTTTTCGCCATCAGACCCCGCGTCCTCTATTCAAACTGGTAGCCCTTGGGAATCACCACAATTCCTTTTTCTGTTACTGTGAATCTTTCCCTGTCTTTTTCCAGATCGTATCCAATGATGCTTCGCTCTGGAATCCGCACGTTTTTATCACAGATGATGTTTCGAAGCCGGGAATAACGGCCCACGCTGACGTTGTTGAATAAAATGCAGTGGTTCAGGTTGGCGTAGCTGTTGATCCGGACACCGGGAAACAGGATGGAATGATTCACAAAGCCGCCGGATACAATACAGCCCTCGGAAACAAGCGAATCCATCGCCACGCCGATGCGCTTTTTTTTCTCATTGGCGAATACAAATTTCGCCGGTGGATTGTCATGGTTCAGGGAGAAAATTGGCCATTTCCTGTTGTAGAGGTTCAAGATTGGGGATACGGACACGAGATCCATGGACGCATCCCAGTAGGCGTCAATGGTACCCACGTCCACCCAGTACCCTCTGGCCTTGGGATTCTGTCCGGGGACCCTGTTTTTCTTGAAATCGTAGGCAAAGACTTTGTGATGATTGGCTACCATTGCCGGAATGATGTTCTTACCAAAATCATGGACAGAATCGGAATCTGTGGCGTCTTTTGCAACCATCTCCACCAGGGGGCCGGTACTGAAGATATAATTCCCCATGGATGCCAGTGCCTTTCCGGGGCGACCGGGAATGGGCTTCGGGTTCTCCGGCTTTTCCTGGAAGCCAATCACATGCATATCTTTGTCCACTTGGATGATACCAAAGCGGCTTGCTGTTTCAATGGGTACCGGAACCGCTGAAATGGTCAGGTCCGCCCGTTTTCGCCGGTGAAAATTGAGCATCTGACCCACGTCCATCTTGTAAATGTGGTCGGAGCCAAACACGTACACGTAATCCGGTTCCTCATCTTCAATCAGGTTCAAATTCTGGTACACTGCATCGGCGCTTCCCAGATACCATTCCTTGGAAACCCTCATCTGTGCGGGGATAATGTCAATGTAGCGGCCGAATCGGCTTTCCAGTACCCAGCTTCGACTGATGTGTTTGATCAGTGAATCGGCCTTGAACTGAGTCAACACGTTTATCCGTGTAACGCCTGAGTTCACGAAGTTACTCAATACAATGTCAATAATCCTGTAACGACCGCCAAAAGGTACGGCAGGTTTAGCACGATCAAGGGTTAACGGGCTTAATCTTTTCCCCTCGCCTCCAGCCAGCAGCATGGCAATGCTTTTGTACATGCCCCCTCCAGTCAGGAAATCAGTTGATTGTATTGTACCTGAATTTTCAGAGAATGGTCAAACGGCATGGGTGCGACAAGTAGAATTGTGGAGTTTTGAAACACCCGCTCAATACCGGATTCACTCAAGTTAACAGTGAAAAGGGGTGCCAGGCGCATTTCCACTACTTCAGAAAACTGAAACTCAATGGAAAAACCACGATATTCATCCCGAAACTGCAGGTTGTCTGCCTTCATTGCACTTTCTGTTCCAGCGTGTCCAATGAACTCTTCGTTGGAGAAGAAGCCTTTGTCCGGTGCATCCGGGGAAAGGGTAAAGAGATTCCATTCCATGCCGAGAAGCGGATAATCACCTCTCTGTTCGCACTTGATTTCAACAGAAAGTGCATTGTCGTCTACCTGTATGGTTTTGTTAACGCCAAATTTGCTGTCGATCATGATGAGCTTTTCCGGGGCGGCAGTGATATCCATTGGCCGTTCTATAAACGACAGATCCGCCGGGAATCCAAGAGTTCTCAGCTCACGTGGCGAAGGCACTGTCTTTAACCGGTGCTCCAGTAGAGATAAGCGGTGATAGCTATCGTACACAATGTCTTTCTCAAGATCTGCTTCTTTCAGTACGGGAACATCATGCACACCGGCCATTTCGGTGGTCTTCCCACCACCCTCCGTGACATAGCGGTGATAGTATTCCGGCCTTCTTGTGAAGGTGGATTGAAAGTTGGTAAGCTGGGCTTTGAGATCCCAGCTCAGAAGGCGGCCACCTTTGTCCGGGTCAAAAATCAGTTTCATTTTGCCGGTATTGACAATCCACTCATCCATCCCGTCCAGGTCCAGATCCGTTGCGCTTATCCCAGCGGGCTCATTCAGTGCAGCTTCCCCCGCAATAATATTTTCAAATACCGCGTTTCTCAGGTGGGGCAGGTAAATGCCGCCAAAAACGCCGTGCCAGTAAGCACAATTGCATTGGGAACGGTAAAGGAAGGTCCGGGATTCTTCCGTATTTGCCTTCCCGGACAGGGACAACATCCGGGCATACATGATAAAACTCTCAGGATATTTTTTCCTGAAATTCCGGTAGGAACCGCCTCTGATGAACGCCTGTTGCGAAGGATTGTCGCCAAAGTCCTCGTACAGCTTATCCAGATTCGCCTGTTGATCCGGTTCCAGCGCCCATTCCATCATTTCCCTGTAAGAGGCATCCGGAAGGTATGCCAGTCCGCTGGACCGATTTTCCCTGAGGATGTTTTCCAGGGAAGTCAGTTCCAGCCACTGTCCTTCATTCATTGCCAGCTCCAGGAATCGCTGCAGCCATTTCTTCTTGTAGATC
>CBEUWV010000211.1:0-4071 GCA_965546895.1 uncultured bacterium | reverse complement strand
CAGCTTTGCCAGCTTCCCGACAATCTCCACTTTTCCGGCTTCCACCAGCTTCAGCGTCTCCTCTTCGTTCACGAAAAGCGTTTTCCCCGTTCGAAGCGCATAAGCAGACATGGTTTTCCCTGCCGGAAATACTTCGAAGTGATCAAACTTGTCTTTCTGATACGGTAGGCTGAAGGTCTCAGTTTTCTCATCGAACAACGCCACAAGAAAATTGGTCGTATCCACTGCTTCGGACAGTACATCCCGAATTTTTCCAATCAGTTCCGCGATACCGGCAGTCTCAGTGGCCGCCTTTGCGATGCCGAACATAATCTGCTGGACCTGTTCTTCCCGGCGCTTTTCCGTGACATCCCGGGCAATCCCCAGGACCAATTCCACCCCCTTGATCGTCACCAGCCGGGACGACACCGAGGCAATCATACGCTCCTTGTTTTTCTTGATGAAACCAATATCAAACCGAACATAACCGGTTTCTTTTATCCTCTCGAACACCTTTGTGGAATCCGCTAAATCTTCAGAATCATGGAGATCGCGGATGGTCATTTTCAGCAATTCATCCCGGCTGTAGCCGAGCATTTCTTCCACTTTTGGATTCACGTCCAGTATTTTTCCTTCCAGATCATGGAGAAAAATTCCCTCATGGGAAAGCTGAAACAGGCTCCGGTACAATTCCTCACTCTCTTTCAGCGCCGCCATCTTCCTTTCCAGCCGTACAATAAGGCGTTGAGAGTATAGCTTGAACACATCTCCTTCGCCTGCGCTGCCCTCCACAGTAATCGGCACCCCGTTTTGCTGGCGAGGCCGGCTCAACGCTTCCTTCAGAACAGAAAGAAACTCACCGGGGTCCACCGGCTTTCGAACAAAAGCGTCCGCTCCCACTCGAAAGGCGAGATGCTCATCGGATTCGACCCTGTATCCGTTGGATTGAAGCAGGGTCTCCAGGTAATAGGCCTGATCCCGGTCATCTTCCGCAATCAGAATAAGTGGAAGACGGGAACGCTTCTCAGCATCTTTATCCTTCACAGGAATGCCTCCATTGTCTGTATGAAAGTATCCGGGTCAATGGGTTTTTCGATATACCCGTTGCACCCGGCTGCCATTGCTTTGTCCCGGTCTCCGGTCATGGCGAAGGATGTGACCGCCACAATTGGAATGTCTCCGTCAATCTCTGACTCCCGGATGCGGCGGGTCGTTTCAAGACCGTCCATTCCCGGCAATTGGATATCCATCAGGATCAGGTCGGGACGATGGGCCAGTGCCTGCTTCACTCCTTCCTCCCCCGTGCCAGCTTCAAGTACAAGATACCCTTTTTTTTCAAGGAGGAACCGCATCATATACATGTTTTCGGTGTTGTCTTCGATGACCAGAATTTTCTTCATGGACTCCTCCTTTGGAATTATACACCTCTGGAAAGCAAATTTCATCCAGTTTTCTATTCTGGCGGGGACAGCAAGATCGTGAATGTACTGCCCTTTTCGATTTCACTTTCAACAGAAATACTTCCCCCCATCAGTTCCATAAGTTTCCGGGAAAGATATAGGCCGAGGCCCGTGCCCGGAATAAATGGATCACCCGGTTTATGGATGCGACTGAATGGCAGAAAAAGCCGCGAAAGGTCTTCGGGTTCTATACCCATCCCCGTGTCTGAAACGGATATTTCCAGTTCCTTCTCATGCTTCAGCATTCGAATCGTCACCGAACCGGACGCCGTGAACTTCACCGCGTTGCTGACGATGTTCAGGATGACCTGGGAAAGGCGCCGGGCATCTGTCTGGATTACCGGGTCCTCGGAATACACGACTTCCAGTCTAAGCCCCTTTGCCAGGGCTTCGGGGCGCAGCGTATCCGCCACCGACTTCACGAGGCTTGCAATGGGGCAATCCCCCCAGTCCAGGCTTACCTTCCCCGCTTCTATCTTACTGATGTCAATAATATCGTTAATCAGGTCCAGGAGGTGATGGCTGCTTTTCTTCACAATGGAAAGCTGCTTCTTCTGCTCTACATTGAGTGTTCCCGGAAGCTCCTGGAGCAGCAATCCTGTGAACCCGATAATGGAGTTCAGCGGTGTACGCAGTTCGTGACTCATACTGGCAATGAACATACTTTTCAGCTGGTCCAGCTCAGAGAGGCGGGCATTGGCTGTTTCCAGCTCCTTTTTCGCCTCATTGATATCCTCCAGGAGATTGAGCAGGGATCTCTGCGTATTCTCAAGTTCAACCGTTCGTTCGTGAACCCGGCCTTCCAGTTTTTCACGCGCCTGTTCCAGTTTCTGTTCCACGGTTTTCCGTTCGCTTATGTCTGTAAAAAAAATGGAAAGGCCGTTCGGCGTAGGGTAGATCCGGTTCTCATACCAGCGGCCCCATGGGGGATAAAACTCTTCCAGTCTGATTTCCCGCTGCTCACGGACTGCCCGGTGGTAGGCCTTGTAAAAGGGCTGACCCACACCCTCCGGAAACTCCGTCCAGATATGCTTCCCCACCAGGTCTGCCGGTTCCCGTCCAAACAACTCTCCCGCCTTCCTGTTGACATAGGTGTAGTGCCAGTCTTTGTCCAGCGCGACAAAGGCGTCTCCCATGTTTTCCAGTATGGCAATCAATCTTTCCCGCAGCTCATCCCTCACTTCCTTCGCCTGTTTCTTATCCGTTATGTCATGGGCGATTCCGAGAATCTGATGCGGAGAACCGTCCGGCCGACGCGCGTAAATCCGTTCCTCACCATCCAGCCAGTGCCATTCACCGTCTTTGTGCCTCATTCTGTACCGGTACGAAATGGTCTCGTCACCCTTCAGTTCTCGGTAGCGCGGGTAGATCTCCTTCAGGTAGGTGCTAAAATCATCCGGATGCATCAACGTGGACAGTATTTGATCTCCCATGTTTGTGATTTCTTCAACAGAGTAACCGAGCATCCTCTCAATGCCATTATTGCTGTAAACATTCTTTCGCGCAATGACATCATAAATATAGAGAATCACCGGACTCAGATTCACAATCGATTCAATGAACTTCCGGCTCTCCGCCAATTCCTCGTTTCGGAGGACGAGGTATCCTGTCTTCCTTCTGATCTGTATCCTCAACGTAACAACTACAGCAATGAGCAAGACGATCATAAGTGCAATGCTTCTCAGAACATTCCACACCCATGACGGCACCATATTTACCTGTCTTTCAGCAACGGTCCCAGAGAAATATTTCTTCAACAAACGGTAATAGAAGGAATTTCCGTTCCGCTGCAAATCTTTCATATGAAAATTGATTCTGCTCACGAGATATGGGGTCAACCGGCCATTCCCGGTGAACGCAAACCTCATATCAATGGGCTGGAAAAGGATCGGTGTCTTCTTGACAGAGAACCTACCCGCGTTCAAATCCCCGTAATCCCGATTCGTTATCCCCGCGTCTGCCTTTCCGTTTTCTATAGCCCGAAAGACCTCATCGTAATTGTTCAGTTCCAGGAATTCGCACTGTAAGTGGAAATTCCCGGCGATTTCGCGCAGTCCCCCGGGTCCGTTCAGGTTGACACTTTCCTTCAGCGCGGCAATCTTCCGGTCCTTCAAATCCAGAATGGAGTGGATGTCATCCCTGTCCTTTTGTACATACACCTGTGTCCAGCTCAGGAGAACCGGATTTTCTGAAAACACATAGCGTTGACTCCGTGCTCTGGTGAAAGCAACGTCCGGCATAATATCAATCGTCCCATTTTTCAGCCGATCCATCCCCTCGCTCCAGCTTCCTGGAACAAATTCCAGCCTCCAGTTTTCGGCAACCGCAATGGCCCGGATGAGGTCGGGCCAGAATCCGGAAACCCGGCCACTCTTGTCGGTGAAAATTTTGGGAGGATTCTCATACACCCCCACGCGTACAACCAGTGGCTTTTCTCCCGCAGCAACTGCCGGAATCGGGGTGGAGAACATGCAGACAAAAACAACTGCCAGCACTGCGAATAAGCGGGGAACAAAAGCTCCATCATGACTCCTTGTCATTATCATTCCCTTCTTCTTTCCCTTTCCTTTCAATTGAGTTCTCAAGTCCTGCAATTTTCTCTTTCAATTCCACCATTTTCAGTTCCCGGTCC
>CBEUWV010000210.1:0-4074 GCA_965546895.1 uncultured bacterium | reverse complement strand
GCTTTGCTGCCACTCTTTCTCGCACTCGCACTCGCACTTTCACTTTCTTCCCACTACTCATCCTGTATACTGTTTGTACGAAGTTTGTAGATAAAGGTGTGGAATGGATAGATTCAAGCTGGTTTCAGAATACAGCCCCACCGGGGATCAGCCCCGGGCCATCGAAAATCTGCTGAAAAGCCTGCAGGAAGGCAATATTCACCAGACACTGCTTGGAGTGACGGGTTCCGGTAAGACATTCACAATGGCAAATGTGATTGAAGACTGGGGTCGCCCCACGCTGATACTGGCCCACAACAAAACCCTTGCGGCGCAGCTTTTTCAGGAATTCAGACTATTTTTCCCTGAAAACGCGGTGGAGTATTTTGTTTCCTATTACGATTACTATCAGCCGGAGGCTTATCTCCCGGGAAGTGACACGTACATCGAAAAAGATTCATCCATCAATGAAAAAATTGAAGGATTGCGCCTTTCCGCAACACGGTCGCTCCTATCCAGACGGGATGTTATTGTTGTTGCTTCCGTTTCCTGCATTTACGGCCTGGGTTCACCGGAAACCTATGGGGACATGAGCGTGACTGTTTCGGAGGGTGACATACGGGACAGGGGGAAACTGCTCCGGGAACTTGCCTCCATGCAGTACCAGCGGGCGATGTTCGATTCCGGGAACGGTACGTTCCGGGTGAGGGGAGACGTAGTGGAAATTTTCCCTTCTTACCAGGAAGAGGGTATTCGGATCGGATTTTTTGAAGATGAGGTGGAGTCCATTTCATTGTTCGATGAGATTACCGGAAAGCGGTTGAAATCATTGGAATCAGTTACGCTATACCCGTCCAGCCATTACGCGACACCGAAAGAGCGGTTGCTCGAGGCGTTGGGACGAATTCAGTCTGAAATGGATGAGCGGGTAGCATGGTTTCACGGTAAAAACCGGGTGTTAGAGGCACAACGCCTCGCACAGCGCACCATGTATGACATTGAAATGATGCGGGAAATCGGCCATTGCAAGGGAATTGAAAATTACAGTCGTCACATTGAGGGGCGGGCAGCAGGGGAACCGCCGTTTACATTACTGGACTATTTTCCGGACGATTTTCTGCTGATTGTAGATGAAAGTCACATGACCATTCCCCAGGTGGGGGGCATGTACAGAGGGGATCGAAGCCGGAAGGAAGCGCTGGTGGAGTATGGGTTTCGGCTGCCGTCAGCACTGGATAATCGGCCGCTGCGCTTCGAGGAATTCGAGAAAAAATTACACCAGGTTGTGTATGTTTCTGCCACTCCCGGGGATTACGAACTTGAAAAATCTGAAGGGATTACGGCTGAACAAGTAATCCGGCCCACGGGTCTGCTGGATCCGGAAATTGTAATGAAGCCAGCCAAAAATCAGGTGGACGACCTGTTGGAAGAGGTCCGAAAGCGGGTAGAAGTCGGTGAGCGTGTGCTGGTGACGGCATTAACCAAAAGGATGGCTGAGAATCTGTCCGAGTACTTTGACGATCTTGGGATTCGGGCACGCTATCTCCATTCAGACATTGATACCCTTGAACGTGTTGAAATTCTCCGGGCACTGAGGATTGGTGAATTTGACGTGCTGGTGGGAGTGAACCTGCTCAGGGAAGGGCTTGATCTGCCCGAAGTTTCACTTGTGGCGGTGTTGGATGCCGATAAAGAAGGGTTCCTTCGTTCCACTCGTTCATTGATTCAGGTTTCCGGCAGGGCCGCGCGGAACGTCAAGGGGACAGTGATTTTTTATGCGGACAGGGAGACGGATTCCATCCGGGCCACATTGGCGGAAACGAAGCGCCGGAAAAAAATCCAGGTTGCCTACAATATTGAAAATGGCATTACACCGGAATCCATTGTCAAGAACATCAGCAACGTGATGGCATCAATTTTTGAGCAGGACTACGTAACGGTGCCGGTGGACAGCGAATATCCACAGGATTTGAATCATGAGCAACTGGCGGATCATATCACGGAGCTGGAAAAGGAAATGAAGGCTCTGGCAAAAAAGCTAAAATTCGAGGCGGCAGCGGAGCTCAGGGACCGTATCCATTCCCTGCAAAAGATGTTGTTGAGTTAATTCAAACAAAAAAAGAGGGGGCGATGCCCCCTCAAGTTTTGAATTCAAGAATGAAAACTATTTTTCTTCGGCTGGTGTCGTATCCCACCAGGTACCGCCGATACCGTAGTATGCACCCAGTTTTGCGGCCTGATCCAGATCGAACTGTTCGTTCCACACAGTCGGATTTGCGTCGATCCCGAGGTCAAAAATATTGACCTTCTGATCGTGGCAGGAGACCGCGCAGGAGTTCGGCATGGCGAAATCCACGGTCTTCTGGGGCGCAATCGCCTCGAACGTATGGGAATGAATGTCATACTTAATCGCGGACTTGGCGATCTTCGGCATGTGGCATGAGGTGCAGCGGGACAGGGCCATGTGCCGTTCCGGTCCATACGGATGGTTCGTGTGCCCGGACACGATAGCCCCAATCGCCGTTTTGTTGGTCTCGTAGTCAGCTACCATTTCCACTGTGATAGCTTCGAAATCGCCGTGAGTCGCATGGCAAGCGAGGCAAAGGGTGTTATTGTCGTTCTCCGTGTCAATCTGGATTTCCTCGCCGGTGGCGCCTTCCTCTTCAATATGAGTGCGAAGCATATGTTCGCCGCTGGAGCTGTGCGGGCTGTGGCATTCCGTGCAGGTTACTTTGTGATAAATGAAGGTCGGCTTGCCGGATTTGTCAAAATCAAATCCCTGCTGGTGGTGCTGGGTGGAGTTGATGCCATCTCCCCAGTAACCGGCGGCATCGGTGTAATAGTCGGCCAGATCTTCATCGGAACCCGGACGCCAGTAGGTGTAGGTGTCGTCATTCATCGGCCAGTCATGGGTGCCGTTGGGAACGGACTTGACACGAACGTGGCATTGGGAGCAGATGTCGTTCTGTTGCTTCGTCGTCAATCCACTGGGTGCCACTATTTTTTCAGGGTCGCCACCACCGAGGATGTGATTGCCCCCAGGGCCGTGGCAGGCTTCGCATCCGATGTTGACGATATCCATGATGCCGTCATGATCATAGTCCAGATAGGACGGATCGTCGGCATTATAGAGGGAGGCGGGGTAGGCGCCATAGTGCCATTCTCCGTTAGTGTCCTCCGTCAGAGAACGAATGCCGGTGGTATGGCAACCGATACACTTCTTGGAATACTGCCGGGAGTTATTGGCCGCCAGATCTGCTGCAGTTGTTGACGTTCCAAACTTCGGCAGATTGTCTGTGCCGTACCAGTCTGCATCATGATATGCCACGTATTCGAAGGTTTTTTCGTTAAACTGAACCGGCGACACGTAGTTTCCGGCAGACAGTTGATCTGGCGTGTCTGTGACAGGTACCCGAAGCAGATATCGTTGCTTCCAGTCGCCTGTGCCACCTTGTGTGATGACGACCTGCATTGTCAGCTCACCGATGGTGATGAAATATTTGTCCGTTAGCGGGTCGAAAGACAGAATCGGCGCATTGGGTTTATATTTGTCGAACACCGATGAGATAGTGTTGAAATCCAGCCCCTGCTGAAAATCGTCTACGCCGTTCTGGTCATAGTCAGCCACTACGCCTTTTCCCGGGACCAATGAATACATGGACATGGGCCGGCGCAGTGCTTGGAAATGCTTGCTATCCCGAAGGAATGTGCTCCAGGTGTGGCACGCCATGCAGTATTCGGAACCCACATAATTATTCTCGTCGGCCTTTGCCCCTTTCAGCTTCTTCTGAGAGGCCAGGAAAGCTTTCAGATTCTGAACGATCTGTTGCACTCCCGGTGTGTTCATCCGTGCCCGGGTTTCTGCCGGGTTCTCCATTTTGTGCATGGACATAACACCGGTATCCCCAGATGTTGTTGTAAATCGGGCGGCCGCAAAAGTTGCCACTGATAAAACCATTAATAATACGGTAATAATTCCTAAACGCTTCATAAAACCCTCCATTAAGAAAACATATAAAAACGTTACCGGGAAACTAATCAGGAAAGTGAGTTACGGAGCCTCCTTCTACTCCATAAACAGTTTGTTCATATTCG
>CBEUWV010000209.1:0-4091 GCA_965546895.1 uncultured bacterium | reverse complement strand
ACAGATTGAGTTGACTGCGGAGATTGCGGAAGCTACCCGGGCTCAAACGGAAGTGGCAAAGTTGGAATCCCGCTGGGCTGTGTTGAATGCTACGATCCACCTGAAAAGCCCCATTTCCGGCATTTTCACAAAACGCACAGTGAATCCGGGTCAGGATGTACGGGCGGGGCAGACCTTGGCCCGGATTGTCCCGGAAAACAAAGTTCGGGTAGTGGCGTCACTCTTTCCTCCCGACAGGGTAGAACTGTCGGGAGCGGTTGCCCGGATTCACCGGACAGAGGGGGCAATTTGCAGCGGAACCGTGGTTCGGGTGCTGCCGGAGCGCACCCCGACCGGAGCACAAACCATCTGGATTGAGGGGAATGATATTTCAACCGGACTGGCTCCCGGCACTCCGGTTACCGGCAAATTGACGCTTCAAAGCAAATCTATGGCCACAGTCCCGGATACTGCCATTGTCAGAGATGAAACCGGTCAAACAACTGTATTTGTACGTGGAAAATCCGGGATTGAGGGAAGATCGGTGAAGATCGGGGTTACCCGGGGTGGCTGGGTGGAAATCCTTTCCGGGGTCAGCCCCGGTGAAGAGATTGCCATTGAGGGTGCCTATGAGCTTTACCACCGGGACTTCAGTCATACATTCAAAGTGGCGGATTGATGCGGAGTTTTTGGGCATTCCTTGTGGACCATTGGATTCCTGTCCTGCTTTTTACCGGAATACTTGCTGTGACGGGGCTGTTGAGCTGGCGGAATCTTCCAATGGACTTGTTTCCGAGAATTGATATTCCGGTTGTGAATATCATTACCCACCTGCCTGGCGCATCTCCCACTGATGTAGAGCAACTGGTAACCCGTCCCATTGAAGAGGCACTGCAGACCCTTCCCGGGGTTCGCAGGGTCGCATCCACTTCTCTTCAGGGAACTTCCCTTGCCACCGTTGCGTTCCATTCAGGAACCGGAATCAATGATGCCAGGCAACTGGTCCAGAGTCGGATTTCCCGTGTGATCCCCCTGCTGCCAAACGGTGTTGCGCCCCGTATCGAGGGCATTGGAACCACTCTGCAACAGGTCTGCGGCTATGTAATCACAGGGGTGGACCTGACAGAACTCCGTACCTTTGCGGACCGCACCCTTGTGGGGCAACTGTCCATGGTGGGTGGGGTCCAGCGGGTGGAGGTTCTCGGGGGAGATCATCCCGCATGGACGGTTTCCCTGAAACCCGCCAGGCTGGCTGCTCTGAGAATAGGAGTTTCCGGGGTAATCCGTGCCATCCGGCGGTACAATCGGGTGGAAACCGCCGGCGTGATCCCCCGGTTTGGCAGGGATTTGTTGATTCGGGGAGACAGCCGTTTCCGGTCACCGGAAGACCTGGCCCGGGTTCCGGTTGTGGAAAATGGGGTTCGGACCGTGATGTTGGGAGACATTGCCACCATCCGGCCCGGCACGGTTCCAAGGCACTATGAAGTGGCGGGAAACGGAAAGTCCGGTGTTGCGCTCATTGTTCGAAAAATACCGGGTGCCAACACCATCTCCGTGGTTTCCGCAGTCGACGCGCGACTCAAGGCGCTGAGGCACCTGCTCCCGGAAACTGCGGTCATTCACAAGTATTATGACCAGGCTGAATTGATTCGGGAAGCCCGAAATGAAGTGGGTTGGGACCTCCTTATTGGCATGTTGCTTGCCATGGCGGCCATTGTCGTCTTCATGGGCTGGAACCGTTCTTCACTGGTGGTGGGGTTGACGATTCCATCCGTGATGATGGCCACGGTGGCGGTTATGTCGCAAACAGGGATGTCTCTGAACATCATCACCATGACAGCAATGGCACTGGCGGTGGGAATGATTGTGGATGATGCCATCGTGGTAACGGAAAGTATCGGCCGCCACCGGGAAGAAGGAAGTTTGCCACGGGAGGCGGCGATGGCGGGGGCCGCAGAGATTGCCGTTCCGGATATCTCCGGTACCCTGACCACAGTGGCCGCATTCGTGCCCCTGTTTGCCGCTGGAGGTCTGGTGGCTATCTTCATGAAACCATTCGGTATTGTGATCAGCGCCGCTCTGCTGTTTTCGCTGTTATTCTCCCTCACGGTGGTACCGGCCCTGATGGGTCGGCCAGGAACAGCAGGAACCGGAAAAATTCCCGGTATGTTCCTGTTGAAACGGGGAATGAATGCCATGCTGAACCTGCTGAACCGGGCCATGGACCATCCCCGTAAAACCATCATTCTCTTTGCCGGTGCGTGTTTCATCGGTCTGGTTCTGCCGCTCATTGGTCCGATTAGAATGTTGCCCCCCATTGATGAAGGCAGCCTTCTGCTGGAATATATTACCCCTCCGGGCACCTCGCTGAAGGAAAGCTCTCGAATCGGACGAAAATTGACGCAGGCGGTGCTGGCATATCCGGAGGTCAGCTCTGTGTACCGTCGCACCGGCCCGGCGGAACAGGGACTGCAGGTGGAAGGGGTGAACCGGGGAGAGTTGATGGTGAAACTGAAGCCCCGTTCCAATCGGAACCGAACGGCTTCGCAACTGCTTATCGCACTTCGTCATGAATTCAGCACCATCCCTGGTACCGTCATGCTGTACCACCAGCCCACCCAGGAAAATCTGGACGAAAGTTTTTCCGGTCTTCCCGCCCTCTTTGGTGTTTCCGTGTTCGGGAGGGACTTGAGTACCATCCGGAAGCTGGCCGAAAAAGTGAAGAAAATTCTGAACCGCGACCCGGCAGTTTCCTCGGTGGTGAATCACGCGTCCAGTCGAGCTGATGAACTTACTGTCCGGTTGGATCCCCAACGGCTGGCACTTTTGAATGTTTCTCCGAAATCCGCCATGGATACCCTGTTGGCAGCCGGGCTGGGGGTTCCTGCCACCGATGTGATTCGTAAAAACCGTACCATTCAGGTTCGGATCACCCTCACCGGTCAGGCACTGAAAATCCCATCAGATGTTAAGGAACTTCCAGTGATGAACCGAAACGGTGAAGCTGTCCCGCTCTCCCACCTTGCGGACATATCTGTGGAGCATGTCCCTGCATTTGTCAACCACCTGAACGGCCAGCGGGAGGAAACCCTGGTGGCAGAGGTGGATGGGAATCTCCCCGCAGTAGCGCACCGCCTTGAGCGGCGCTTTACCGAAATGAAATTGCCGGACGGCACCAGCATCGCCATTGTTGGCCAGTATCCTGTGCTGATTCGAACCATCAAAGACGTTCTGTTTGCGGCACTGGCAGCATTGTTACTGGTGGGGGTTATTCTCTGGATTCAGTTTGGTTCCCTGAAACAGCCGCTGGCCATCCTGACAACCATTCCGGTATCCCTGTCCGGGGCGATGCTCTTCGTCGCTGTTACCGGCACGGGACTGGATATTTCAGTGGGGATGGGTATGATTACCCTCATCGGTATCGGGGTCAACAACGCTATCGTGCTGATGGATGCGGCCAACCGGTTTGCCGGTCAGGAAACCCCATTTTCCATCGCTCTGAAAAATGCAGTCCAGGTTCGATTTCGCCCCATTCTGCTAACGTCCCTGACCACTATCGCGGCATTGATCCCGGCAGCCCTGCCCCTTGGAGCCGGTTCAAGGCTCTTCCAGCCCTTCGCAGTTTCTGTTATCGGTGGCTTGCTGGCGGGGATGTTTGGAACCCTCATCCTTGTCCCTGTTGTGGCGCGATTCGGCCTCAGACCAAAAGCTTGAGATGCTCTGATCGGAAAAGAGTGGGTACAGGAAGGACAAAAGGCAGGAATCGGAGGGAGAAAAACAAGGAGTTAACTGTCATCACCTCTCACTTATCATTCTTGTTCAAGCCTTTCTTCCGATAATGGCGAATCACTGCGCGGCCAATGGCGCTCTTTTTAACACCCCGAAAAACCAAGTCTGCGTTGTTGTAGAGGGAGGCGTCGTTGACGAGTTTGCCCATTGTGCCTTCTCCATTGTCAATTTTTTCAAGGATAGACCGTAAATGGTGGATTGCAGCTTTCAAGTCTTTCCCCGCCTGTTCATCCTGCAAGGCGATAGCGGTCATGCTCTTTTCAGATGATTTGGAAAGCAGTTTCCCAAGGGAATTCAATCCATCCATCGTCGACAGCATATCG
>CBEUWV010000208.1:0-4096 GCA_965546895.1 uncultured bacterium | reverse complement strand
CAATAACCGTTCCATCCCGCCATTCAATGGCTGCCACAATCCTGTCTGTTGTTTCCGGTTCCGGCGCTCTGGCCCCGCCGATGAGTTCCGTTGCCTTATCATACAATTCTTCCATAGTGACAAGGGGCAGCCCGGATCCTTCGAGCCGATCCAGAATATCGTGACGACGGGGATTCACGGCAATACCGTATTCTGTAACGAGTGCGTCAATGGCTTCTCCAGGTGCCGTTACGGTCACCACGTCTTTCACAACAATGGGATGAATTTTACGAACCAATGGTGCTGTAATCACGGTCATGTACGCATCGGTGGTGTCCTGAAAACCGCCGATGCCATGGAGCAACCATCCATCGGAGTGAGTATTTACGTTGACATTGAAATTTACGTCAATTTCTGTAGCTCCCAGCACCGACACTTTTACTTTCGGAGCAAAACAACCTTTTGTGTGATAGCAGTAGGAAGTAAAGGGATTGGTGTCAATGTGGCGGGGATTTTCCGCCAGGGACCTGATTCCCGCCATGTCAAAGCACTGGCCATCGAGAATGTATTTCACAATGCCTTCGTTGAGCAAATCTACCAGTAACTGCGTGGATCCGCCACGGGCAAATGCGGCGGATACTCCCTTTTCGCGCATGAACTCTCCAAGGTACTTCACAAAGGCCAGTGACATGCCGCCCGCCCCCGCCTGAAAACTGAACTCCGGTTCATCCACCAATCCGGTATCCCGGACAAGTTCCGCCGCCCAGCGGGCAATTTTCAATCTTGTGGAATCCGTCGTAATCTTCGTTGTACCAGATACAATTTTTCCCGGGTCACCCAGTGAATCCACCTGAACGACATAGTCTACGTTGCCCCCTTGAATCGCCCATGGATGGCAGGGAAAGGGCACAAGATTGTCCGTCACCACCGCCACCTGGTCCGCATACAGGGAATCGGCCAGTGCGAATCCGATGGAGCCGAAGGCCGATGGACCATGAACACCATTGGCATTCCCGTGAGAGTCGGCAGAAGGTGCCGCGATGAAGGCAAGGTCCACATGCAGGTCCCCGTCCTGTATCGCACGATAACGGCCCCCATGGGAACGGAGAATTGCAGTCTTGCTGAATCCGCCAGTGGAACAGAGTCGACCTACCGCCCCATTCATGGAACCTTCAATATTGGCAATCACACCGGATTTTATATATTCCACAAGGGGTTCATGGACAGGGAAAAGTGCAGATGGAGCAAGGGTAATCCCCTTTACTCCAAGCTTTGCCAGTCTTTCCACTACCAGATTCACAAGAACGTCCCCGTTACGAAGGTGGTGGTGAAAAGACACCGTCATTCCATCCTTCAATCGGGCGCAGTCCAAAACTTCGTCAATGGATTGTTTCAGCTTACTCCCTGTGAAATCGGCGCCCGTCGGAATCAGGGTGCCAACCTTGCTGCCCGTTGGACGGTGCTTTCCTATTCCCTGAAACGGTACTGCCGGTTTTCCGTTTATCTCTAACGGGACCATCCGTCCCACAGCGTTTCGGGTAAAAGTCATTTCTCCACCTCTTTTGAATCAATGCTCTATTTTTTATGAAAATGCGTTCTTTATATGCCGAAAATGGAACCGGTCAATCGCCACCACGTCAAAACGGTGGTTCGTGTGCTCCGGGTTCAGCTTTTCGACAGCCATGTACATCCGGGCAGCCAGCTTCAGCCGTTTCTGCTTGCGGCTGTCCACAAATTCGTCAGCCTTTCCATAACGGTCGGACTTCCTGAACTTGACTTCCACAAAAACCAGCGTATCCCGCTTTCTCGCCACAATATCCAGTTCACCACCGCGAACACGGTAGTTTCTAGACAGAATCCGATAGCCCTTCATCCGGAGCCAGCCGGCTGATATCCATTCGGCAGCTGTTCCGGAAAAACGTTTCCTTACAGGTGAATCAGTTGCCACACAATCGCCAGTATCGCGCCAATCGACAAAACTATTCCGATTGGCCGTGTCACCGTTGCAGGCAATACCAGTTCATCAGGAAAAAAGCTCTCCTCGGTGAAAGACTCGGCCATAAAATCAAATCCAAGGAAAAGCACCAGCACCATCAGGACAAACTCAAATACCAAACTGATCAGTTCCACCATCTTCAAAATCCTCCCCGTCATCTTTAATTGCATCTACGGGACAGCTGAGCATCGCCTCCCGTACTGATTGCTCCGAGGCCTTCCCCGAGGGTTGACTCACCACGTAGGCGGTTTCCTCGTCCCAGTCCATTTCAAAATACCCGTCCCCCATTGCAACACAGACCTGGCACATAATACATTCTTTCTGAATAACATAATATTTACCAGCTGCGTTTCGTTCGGGTCGCACATCCGGCTTTTTCATCACACCCCCGCACACCACTAAGCATTTTCATGGCTTATTGTATCGCGAAATGACTCGAAGTCAAAGCGGGGAAACATCCAATGATAAACCACCCGAAAACCAGCGCGTCATAACCATACCCGAACCAACTGACGCGCTTTTCGATGAGGCAGGGACTGTCATTCTCACCACTATCCGAGCACACGGTTCTCTTGTATTCCTTCATCGTAAGAAAACTTAGTTTTTTTTCTTGAACCCGTGTTGTTTTGATACAGATTTAGGGTATAATCCTGGGCGAATATTCATGCGGTCGGTATGAGAAAACGGGATCCCAGTTCTTCTCACACGGCACATAATCACACAGGAGGAGAAGAAGTTGGGCGCACATGAAATCGCAAAAGGCCTTGAGATCTGGACACTGCAAACACTGGTGAACGTCTCCATTATGCTGGGTTTCTTTGCCCTTGGCATGGCCATAGCTCAGTCTTATTTCGCATCGTTACGGGAGCGGCTCACCCTCCGGGTCTCCCTTGAGCTGTGGGATGTGTTTCTCGTAATAATCACTGACCTGTTGCTGGTGATCGTGGTCCTTATCGGTTTCCTCGTACTGAACCCTGACATTATGGCCGATATCAAGATCGCTGTACCATTTGTGCCGGTTGGCACCATACTGTTTGCCATCGCCCTGGTCATCCGCCTGTTTTACGACGGACACCGGCCGGATAGTCCCCGTTTCCGCCTGGGCTTGGCTTTCATGGCTGCGGCAGCCTTTATCCAGGCCATCGGGTTCTCCCTTGTCATGGAGGCGCCCGGCAGTGAGTTTCTCGCCATCCATCCCAGCCCGGTATGGACGTTCATCAACACCCACCTGCGCTCCAATGCGACCCCCCACGGGCTGGAACTGGCGCAATGGACATTCATCATTTTGTACCCGGCGCTACTGGCCGTATTTGCATGGGGCTTTTTCCGGGCGCTACGCCGAATAAAAACCAATCAGGACACCGCAAATCCATCATGAGTTGGCAGTGGCATCTGAAACCTGATTCATGTACAGGATGTGGCATCTGTCGGGATGTCTGCCCGGAATTCGCGATCCGTATGACGGGGGACATGGCCCTGCCGGAACCGGTCATCGGGACCTGCACAGGATGCAGCCTATGTCTGTCTGAATGTCCCTTTGACGCCATCCTCATCACACCGCCTGTTCATGAACACCCGACGCTTATATAAGGAAGCTGACTCCGCTACGATCCGTCACCTTCCTCTCTGGCATTCTCTGTCTCTTGTTTTATTCATTCCTGTGGCTCCCAAAGGGGACATTTCTATTTTGGCTAAAAGGGACATTTCTATTTTGCGTTGACATTTTTGCCTCAATATTTTGCCTCAATCTATTGACAACCTCCGAAAGCAGGAGTAACGTTAAATCGTGCGTTTTAATCCCATTATTATTCCTTATTCGTGACTGGTATTTTTTAATTTTTACGGTTTTATGGAGGGGCTTCTTGTGAAAATACTCATTTTACTCATTACCTTTTGGACAGCAATCCTGCCGGCTGTCAGTGCGGACAAGCTGGATGTGCGTACGGATGTGTCCTTCGGGTACAGTTTCCTTTCTTCTGAAGGGGATAGCCCATGGTTCCGGAACCATTATGACTTTTCCGATGGGGCAATGCTTCAAAACCTGAAGCTGACTGTTCGAAATAGTAATTCCGGAAGCTGGTTCGACAGTATGTCACTGGAGTCACGGGCCGGAGACAGGCT
>CBEUWV010000207.1:0-4118 GCA_965546895.1 uncultured bacterium | reverse complement strand
GCTCGACCGTGATTTGTGATTCGTGACTTGTGATTAGTATGGATGAACTTTTCTGGCCTTGTGTTAAATCCCCTGTCCGCTCCTCCCCCTCTGCGTACTCTGCGCTGAAATCTCTCTTCCCCTTCGCTTGCCAATTTCCTTAATTCATTCTATGATAGCATTATGGATGGATTTAACTTAAAAGTCATTGTGGCTTGGGGCTTCTTTTTCGCTTTTGTCATCATAGCGGTTTACATCATTGTAATCAGAAAACTCAAAAGGGTTGTTCGGGGTGAAGAAGAAAGAGAGGCTCCCGATTTTGTCCTGGAAAATATTCGGCATACCTTGGATCAGCGCAAGGCCATCTTCCACGAGCTGGAAGTGCAGGAAAAACTGAATGAAATTATTCTGAACAATCTCGCCATCGGGGTGGCTGTTTTTGACAAATTTAAAATTTTTAAGTCCGCCAACCCCATGTTCCGGAAGCTGTTCAATCTGTCAAAGGAGAGCGTGAATCAGTCCATAGTTCAGTTCCAGGATGAAAGCCCGGAACTCTTTCTATTTGTGCGGAAATTGAAGGACACCGGAAGCGGGAAAGGTCAAATTGAAAATTCCTCCATACGGGGGAAAATTATAAAATTACAGGCCACGCCCGTCAGTGAACTTCTGGGGGGAAAGGGCGGATACCTTGTGCTGGCTGAAGACATCACAGAAATCGAAGCTGCAAAAAGTCAGCTGGAGTTGAAAAAGCGATTGGAAATAATTGGGGAAATGTCTGCCGGATTGGCCCACGAGTTTCGAAATGCCCTTTCAACACTGAAGGGTTACGCCCAGATGATAGAGAAAGAATCCCCCCCATCCATCGTGGCGGAACATAACGCTCAAATCCTGTCGGAAGTGGAAGATATTAACAATGTAGTCAACCAGTTTCTTCTCTATGCCAAACCCCTTCAAGTGAACCTGCAGACGGTTTCCGGTTCAACGATCAGGGAGGATCTTCTCCTTGCCTTCCCCGAAATTCAGAATAGTCTTGAAATTTCCCTGATTCCAGAAGAAATTTCCTTCAAAACAGACAGGACTCTCCTGAAGCAATGTCTGAAAAATCTGATTCGAAACAGCCGGGACCACATCGCGGCCGACGGCATGATCCATGTTCACATGGAAAAACTGGAGGATAGCATTCGGATTACGGTACAGGACAATGGGACCGGTATGGAAGCCCAGGTTCTGGAACATGCACTGGTGCCCTTCTACACGACAAGAAAAGACGGTACGGGGCTGGGCCTTTCCCTCTGCGAAAAAATTGTCTCGCGTCTTGGAGGAAACATACGTGTTGAATCGGCCAAGGATGTTGGAACTACGGTGGTGCTTACGCTATGAGCCGGATATTGATCATAGAAGACCGGGATTCACTTCGTAATATGCTGGTAAAGTTTCTCTCAGACCAGGACGTACTCAGTGCACCCTCTGCCGAGGAAGCGGAGCCGCTCCTCATACACTATCCGGAAATTGTGCTCTGCGACCTTAAACTCCCCGGCATGTCTGGAATCGATTTTATTCGGAAAACGGCAGCGGATTTTCCGGAAACTCTGTTCATCATCATGACGGCATTTGGAGACATCCCGACTGCTGTGGAAGCCATGAAGGCCGGTGCGTATGAGTTTTTGCCCAAGCCTCTGGATCTGAACCACTTGTCCATTGTCCTGAAACGGGCAAAGGAGATGCTGAAACTGAGACGCATCGCGACTACTGACACCGACCTGACCATAG
Organism: uncultured bacterium; assembly: GCA_965546895.1. Lineage (GTDB taxonomy): Bacteria > Acidobacteriota > Holophagae > Thermotomaculales > Thermotomaculaceae > UM-FILTER-49-7. Next base: position 2,369 of record CBEUWV010000207.1, on the reverse strand, counting down.
TTGGAGAAAGCCCGGCTATGCTTGAGACTTTGAAACTGGCAGCAAAAATAGCCCCGCTGGACTGTTCTGTTCTTCTGACCGGGGAAAGTGGAACCGGAAAAGAAGTGCTATCCCGATGGATTCACTGTCATTCCAAACAGAAAAATGCCAACTTCTGGGCAATGAACTGTGCGGCAATTCCTGAATCACTCCTGGAATCGGAACTTTTCGGTCATGAACCAGGTGCCTTCACAGGCGCAACTCGGCTTAAAAAGGGATACTTTGAACTGGCAGATGAGTCCACGCTCTTTCTCGATGAAATTGACAAGACAAGCCTTGCCTTTCAGGCGAAGATTCTGCGAACTGTAGACACTGGCGAGTTCTACCGCCTGGGGAGTGACGTCCCGTTGAGAAGCAGTGCCAGGTTGATATTTGCCACTAACCGGGACATAGGCAGTCTGGCAGATGCTGAGGATTTCAGAACAGACCTGTTCCATCGCATCAGTGCTTATACAATCACACTACCACCTCTACGGGAACGTCAACAGGACATCCGGCTACTGGCCACTTATTTTGCGGACAAACTGGGCCGACGGATTACAGGAACTCCCCTTATTCTCCCGGAGTCTGCCAGGCAATTCCTCGAAAACTACGACTGGCCGGGAAATGTGCGGGAACTTCGCAACACCATTGAGAGGTGGGCCATACTTGGAATTGACCATTCTCCACAAACAGGTCCAATAGCACACAAAGCACGGGGAACATATATTGATTTTGAAGCAAAAACCCACAATGAAGTCCTTTTGGAGGTAGAACAAAAGCTGTTCCGTCACCATCTTGAAAAACACAAGGGAAATAAACTCGCTGCCAGTCGCGAACTGGCAATGAATTACAAAACATTTCTTTCCAAACTGAAAAAACTGGGGATTGAAGAATGACCGGGATGGTTCTGTTGTTATTGCTGGGCTACTGGCCGCTGCCTGCCAACTACGGTATTTCAGGGACCTTCATGGAATACAGAAATCAGCACCTCCACGCCGGTTTCGATCTTTCCACCAATGGGAAAGTGGGATTTCCCGTACACTGCTTCGACAACGGCAAAATTGTCATGATCAAGGTACAAAAGCGGGGATATGGAAGGGTCCTGTACATTCGTCACTCAAAACGCAAACTGGTTTCAGTCTATGGGCATCTGGACAGGTTTACTCCTCGTCTTGAGAAGATTGTCTCCCGATACATCAAGCTTCGTCATTCCCGGTATCCCGGGACCATTGTTCCACGGAACCCGATTCCTGTTCAAAAGGGGCAGGTGATCGCTTACTCAGGGGAAAGTGGCGTCGGTTGGCCTCATCTTCATTTTGAACTGAGGAATTTGCAAAATGAGCCGGTGAATCCGGTAAACTTCGGCCTCTCTGTTAATCAGGACAAATCTGCTCCTGAATTTCAATTTTTAAATCTCTACCCGGAAACGCCGTCAAGTACTGTCAACGGACATTGCAGATTTGTCCGGCTTCCAGTTACACATTCAAAAGATGGCAATTTCATTGTCAAACCATTCAGCATTACCGGCCATGTTCTCATGTCTGTGACCATTCGTGATACAGACGGCAGAAAAGGACCACTGGCTATCCACCGCATCAACGCAAAATTAAACGATCGTTCTTTCTACAGCTATCAAGCCCGGGGGTTCTCTTTCGACCGGTTCAACCGCTCTTCTGCGGTTTACGATCTCGCCCATACACGCCTTTCCCCCTCCACTTATGCTTTCAATCTCTTTCAGATTCCCGGCTCCGGACTTCAATGTCAGAAACAATTCCCAATCAAATTCAGGAAAGGACAAAACCGTATGCATGTGACCGCCAGTGACTTTGCCGGAAACAGCGCAGAACTCAGTTTCTGTTTCAAATGGAAGGGACCGTCTCCCATCCAACCTGTGGCGCAAAAGGCATTTACAACAGCATCTGTGTTACAGAAGGGAAAGATCATTCCCGCAATTTCCATTCATCAGCCCATATCTGTTCCAATTGTCGGTACTGAGTGGAAGGCAATGTCCTATGGTGTTTTGCAATCCATCATTCAGCTTGGCAATGTCCAATTGAAAGCAATGGGCTACAACACTTCACGTCGATTGATTTATGTACGTCCTGTTTCCAATTTACCGCGGGAATCCGGATTGCAACTCGTTCCCGGCACAGGGGTTGAAGTACAACCGGGTCAACTTTTTCTCTCTCAACTTCGCCTGGGAATGCATTGGAACAAAACTGATGTCCGAATGGGATGGTTCAGATACGACTCTGTCAAAAAGAAATGGAAATACAGAGATACCGAGCTGAATGATGCAACCCATCATGCAACAGCAACCGATTTCAGAAACGGCATGTATGCTGTTT
>CBEUWV010000206.1:0-4142 GCA_965546895.1 uncultured bacterium | reverse complement strand
AAGTTTAAGTTTGAGTCTAAGTTTAAGTAAAGACAGGGAATGGCGAAATCCCTTCCCCCTCGCACTTTCTGCTGCACCCACGCAATTGGCACACAGAAATTTCTTTGCTTATCCACTTTGAAACGCGCTATACTGATAATAACAAAGCGCAAGGGGATAAGGCAGGTAAAGATTGAAACGAATTGCTCCGGTTCAGGTTCTACTCTTTTTTCTAACAGTGATGCTCCTTGGCGGGGCCTGGCAGCTGCAACATCAGTACAAGGCTCGTGATGCCCAAAATGAATTTCAGATTCTGAGCCGTCAATTCTCTATTCGGCTGAGTGAATTCCTGAAGACCCGGATTGCAGTCATAGAACTCCTTGCCAAATCGGCACATGCCAGTCGGTTGACTCCTGAAAACTTTGAGATGCACGCACTGCCCGTATACCAGAGCTTTCCCGGTTTTGAAGCCATCAACCACATAAACGATACTGGTGTGATCGACGCAGTTGTTCCGCTGGAAGAAAATCGTCCGGCATTGCACTTTGATCTGATGACCAGCGTTCATTTTCGAGAGCATTTTCAGGAGATCATGCGAACGGGGCAAACCCTGGTTTCCGTTCCAATGGAGCTTTTTTCCGGGGAACCCGGAATTGCTATACTTGTCCCGATTCAGGGGGACAAGGGCCCGGTTGCGGCGATTGCAGGGGTCCTTGATGTACACAAAATTATGGAATACTGTTTTACGCAACGGGAACTGGAGACCTATCATTTCCAACTGTCTGATGTCGAAACCGGGAAGGTCCTTTTCCCTGCCAGGACCGTGTCAGACCAAAAAGACGGGAGTAATCAATTTGCTGCGGTTAATCTGGTTGTAGCATCCCGGACGTGGGAGATGAAGGTATTTAAAACCGGTGCGGCCGGAAACGGTTTGGCCTTCGTTTTTCTTGCCTGGCTGGCGATTGTTCTTTCAGCCGGAAGCCTTTCTTATTTTGCCGGGCGGTTTTTGCGAAATAATAAGGAGTTGGCAATTAATGAAGCTCGATTTCGAATCCTGCTGGATGCCATCCCGGACGCATTTATTCTCCTTGAACCGGGAGGACGTGTCGTGGATTATCAGTCTCCCAGGGGCTGGGCCTGCTGTGAAAACATACCCGAAGGGGCTTCAAATCTCGACGATCTGTTTGCCTCCTCTATGTCCGCTGAATCCATAGATGAGATACAGGCACTTCTGCAAAAATGTTTTGAAAATCAGGAAATTCAATCTCTGGAAAGCCGATTTTCCTGGCCCGACACGGAGTCGGACGTGGAAATGCGCATGATTCCCTACGGTGAAGACCTGGCCTTGTTGATGGTTCGAAATATCAGCAGGCTGAAGGCATCGACAGAGCGGTACCAGACGGTCTTCCAGGAGTCTCAGGACCCGATTTTCGTCACCACTCCTGGAGGACGAGTACTGGAAATGAACAAGGCTGGCATCAGTTTCTTTGGGGCTGAAACACTGGAACAGCTGAAGTCAATAAAGGTTGAAGAAGTGTATGGGGACAAGGTCGAAAGGGTGAAGTTGTTAGAGGCTCTCCGGGAGAAGGGATTTGTCCGAAACAGGCGCCTGGTTTTGAAACAATTGGATGGGACAAAACGGGAAGCATTGATTTCCGTTCGACTGCTGGAGGGCGAGTCTGGGAATGAGAGTATTCTCGTGGGGACATTCCATGACATAACAGAGCTGAGCGCTTTGCAGGAACAATTGCTCCAGGCACAGAAAATGGAAAGCATCGGAAGGCTGGCGGGAGGTGTGGCACATGATTTCAATAACATTCTGAGCGGGGTTTTGGGCTATGCTTCCCTGATGAAGAGTAAAATGCCTCCCACCCATCCCTTCTATGAATACGTGGATACAATTGAACGGGGAGCGGTCCGTGCGTCCGAGTTAACTGCGCGGCTTCTGGGATTTGCAAGGCAGGGGCAATTCACGAAGGTTAAGGTGGATGTGAACAGGATTTCTATGGACACAGCAAAACTGTTGCAAAGTACGATTAAGAAAACAATTGAGATCCATCTGGATTTGCAGGATGGGATCCCTACGATTGATGGAGACCCTTCTCAAATCCATCAGGTTATTATGAATCTATGTGTCAATGCCCGGGATGCCATGCCGGATGGCGGAACATTGACGCTGTCAAGCGGTAGCCGCTACATTTCAAATCCACCTGGAACAGTGGACGAGCCCCTTCCGGAAGGTGACTATGTATTTGTCCGGATTGAAGACACTGGTGCAGGGATGGCCCCGGAGACAAAGCAGAAGATTTTCGAGCCCTTTTTCACCACAAAGGCGGATAAAGGAACGGGGCTGGGTTTGGCAATGGTGTATGGTGTGGTTCGGAAACACGGCGGGTTTATTGACGTGCAAAGTGATCTCGGCGTTGGAAGTGTGTTTACTATTTTCCTTCCTGTTTCGGTGGGAAATGAAGTGAAGAAAGAAGTCGCAGTTGAAGCCGGGCATACTCACGAATCAAAAACCGGGGTAATCCTTTTTGTTGACGATGAATCAGATAATCGCGCCCTTGCACAGGAAATTTTGAGTATGCATGAGATTGAAGTTATTCAGGCTTCTGATGGACTGGAGGCCCTGGAGCTTTACCGAAAGCACCGGGATAGAATCGACGGTGTTGTATTGGACATGATTATGCCGAAAATGGATGGAAATGAAGTGTTCCTTGAGTTGAAGGAAATGGACGACAAGGTGAACGTGATGTTGATGAGCGGCTACTCAAATGATGGGGATATTAAGAAATTGACGGAAGAATATATGCTTCTTTTTCTGAGGAAACCTTTTAATATTAAAGAGATGGTTCAAAAAGTTCAGGAACTGATCAGCAGGGCCAAGCAGTAGGTAAGGTCGCCGAAAGAAAGTGCAAGGGGGACGGCCTGCGGCCGGATGGCAAAAAAAGAAGTTTAAGTTTAAGTCTGAGTTTGAGTTAAGAATGGGAAGTAGCTTGTTCTCTGCCTTTTGTCACCCATCACTTCTCATCTTCTCCCCTTTCACAATTTGATCGGAACTGGCATGAAAGAGAGGATGAAAATTATAAGGGCGAGGATGGCCAGTTTTTTGCGGGTGGGGTCCAGTTCTTCCGAAGCATAGGGGAGGGCGGGGTGGCGAAGTCCGAGAATGAGGAGAAGGCCGATCCACAGCAACCAGCCTTCATAGAAATAAGACAACACAGCCAGAGCGCCGATGAGGGCGAATGAAACTCTGTTGGCCTTTTTACCCAGCACAGCGTAAGCGATGTGGCCCCCGTCCAACTGACCCACCGGTAGCAGGTTCAGTGAGGTTACCAGCATCCCAATCCAGCCCGCAAAGGCGGTTGGATGGAGCAAAATGTCACCTCCGGCCGGAATATGAGGAAAAAAAACAGGCTTCAGGAGTGAGTAGAGGACTGGTTCACCAAAGTCAATAAAGCTTCCGGGGGCAGGGCTGACCATGATAATTCGCGAAAGGAACAAGCCGGTAATGAGTACCGGGACCGCCACGACAAACCCGGCGATGGGACCGGAAATTCCCACATCGAAGAGTTCTCGTTTGCCGAAAAATGGTGATTTGATGCGGATGAAGGCGCCGAAAGTGCCAATCAGGGTCGGGGCAGGGACAAAATAGGGGGGTGTCACTACTAGTCCGTATTTTCTTGCCGTGAGGTAGTGACCCATCTCATGACTGAAGAGAATTGCCATCAGTGGAATGGAGTACGTGAGGCCACCAATCCAGAATGAAAGGTCAAAAATGGTCGTGTGGGTAACATAGAATTGCTCAAAGCCGCTGCCGCCAATGAATGTCGTAGTGAGAAAAGTCAGGATAAAAAGTAATGCACTCAACAAAAACTGCTTTCGGCTCATGGCAGAACTGTAGCACACGGGGGGGGATAAAGAAAGTGATGGGTGATGAGTGAAGGGTGAAGTTAAGAGTGAGACAAGATTGGCCATTCTCTTCTTTTTTCTTTTCATTGCGTATATGTGCTGCCCGAAGAAACAAACTTGAGTAAAAAACCGGGATTAAATAACTTTTCTGTTACCCATCACTCCACTGAGTAGGAGTTTGAGTAGGAGTAGGGGGGTAGAAAAATCAGAGAGTTGACCATTCCCTGCCTTTTGTCACTCATCACTCCCCC
>CBEUWV010000205.1:0-4159 GCA_965546895.1 uncultured bacterium | reverse complement strand
AAGCGCTCAGCAAGTGAAAAACTCCCGTTACTTTCGATTTTCATACTGGCAACCCTGCCATAGTCAGAAGGTGATAGGGAGGTGCTGAACGGAATCATGTTGAGGTTCCAGTCGGCTGTGTTGTGCCCCATGATGGTCAGCCAGCCGGTTTCCGCGACGGTGTTTCCTTCCTTGTCCAGGGCAGTAATGTGGTAGTAAGAAGGGGTGTTGTCTGCATCTGTAATGGAGATAATGGTTTCCCAGAAACTGGACGATGGGTCATCAGATGAAGGTCGATAGTCTACATGGGGGACAATGGCAAACCAGCCTGGTGTTACGTCCTGGGGGTCAAAATCGAGAAATGCAACAATTCCGTCATGATCAGAAAATCCAATCGGGGTATCCGGGTTTTCATCGTCGGCATAACTGGCCGGTGCGTCGGCATTCACATGGGCGAACTGAACACTACGGACATAGTATCTTCCGCTGTGAGACGCCAGGATATGGTCAATAATCTGAGTATTGCCATCATGGACATAGGAGTAGCGGTTTGAAAGCGGAGATGTGTGTACAATATCGGTGAAATCCGGGTCAACTTCGTCGGTGGCCGGCAGCATGGCGCCCAGAGGGTCCGGATGTCCTTTGATCTGGCCGGTCACATCCACATAGCCGTCGGTGAAATCAAAGGCGTTGAAATCACCGGCCACAAAGAACGGTATCTGCGGATGGTTTGCCTGATATTCTTCCATGAATTGAGAAATACGAAGTGCCTGTTGCTGGCGCTTGGTCCGGACAAAGTTTTCTTTGTCTGGATCGGATGGGTCATCTATGCCATTCAGTGACCGGTTGTGTAAAATCAGGACGGAGATCAACTGGCTTGAGCCGTTCACTGTCGCGGTTGCCTCCACAAGCAGGGGGGGACGGTCGTGGAGGGTGTAGGTGGATCCGTTCACTTCAAAAGTCTCACCCACCTGCTCTTCGGTGACAGCATTGACTTGAACATTGTCCCGGACCATAACACCATTATGGATGTCCCCTGTACCGCTGGAGCCAAAGAAAACAGTGTAGTGAATAGACGGATCATCGGAATGGATTTTGTCCGCGAGATCCTGCAGAACCGCCTGAGAACCCACCTCTTCCAGACATAGAATGTCCGGGGCTTTCAACATGTTCCGAACCAGGAGGGATGCTTTTTTCAGTCGTACAGAGTAATCGCCATTGGTGGAAATGAACCGGAGCATATTTTGAGTGGCCAGGAGCAGTTCTCCGGGATTCCGGTCACGAACTGCTTCCGGGAAGGTGGAATCCGCAAGCTGGAGCATGTCCGGGAGCAATTTGTATCGGTTAAATGAAAAGGTCAGGGGTCCTGTGGCCAACAAGATTCCAGTGCCTCCGGGAATATCCTGGTCAGCCAGCCCCAGGCCATTCGGGTCCATCTGAAACCGTTCAGGGTTTCCGTCCCAGACCGGGAGTCCGGTTTCCCCTGGATAGAGAATACCGGGTTCACGGACCGGCCTTACAGCTTTGGCCGCGACGATTACATCCCCGTGATAGTCATTGCCCTCGCAGACAACGCCATTCTCAATCTTCACTAGCATTCCTTCGCATCTTTCCAGATCCGTACCGGGATATGGCTGGTTAGGACTGGGAAAGGTTGCGTCCAGTGCAATCGGTGTTGGAAGCGGGTTTCCACTGGATTGCACGTTCAGATCGCTGACACTGCCAAGTTCGGTAAGTTCATAGTATTCAGATACTGTTGCGGTCAAAGTGATCTCATCTCCGACCGCTACTGTCGGGGCAGAGCCGGTGTACACATAAATGCCTTCTGACGTGAGAGGGTCGCCGTCCGCGTCCACATCTGCCGCCTGCAGGAAGAATCCACTGGCTGTGAGTCCAGTTACAATACCGCCGGTATCCACCACTGGATTCGGTGACGAGTCAGTAATCAGCGGTGAAGTGGCACCGTTCCCCTGGATGTCGTGGATGGGAGTGAATGCCTTGGTTCCCGCTGCCAGTGAAATGACGGTAAATATTGACAGAAAACAGGTAAAAATCAGTAAATGGCGAATTTTCATTTAACCTCCGCTGCGCATGGACGCACAATTTTGCTTTTCGCGTCAATTATACCGTAAAAGAGAGTGGGAGAGGGAGGGAAAGAAGGAAGAGGGATTTTCTCTCGCAAAGCCACAAAGAACGCAAAGGTGGGAAAAAGAAGACATAAAAATCAAAACACAAAATAAATTGGCAAATGTTTAAATCTGTCCCTTTCTATTTCGCGTTCTTTGGTGCGGCTTGGCGAGAGAATTTCTTTTTGTTGTCCCTATCCGGTCAGAATATCTTACATCCGGCGCAACGCGCCGTGAGTGTTCAGGGACGAAGTTGATCCAGGATTTTTTCAGCACAGGCCACGATGATGTTGTTTGCCGGGTAGAACGACTGGTAGGGTTGCGCCGCATAACTCAATTCTGCGAGATGTTGGACCGTAAGCTTATTCTGGATAGCCAGTGTCACAGTATTCAGTTTGTCGATTACCGGTGAACCGCTGACTATCTGAGCTCCGAGTACCCGAAGGCTTTTTTTATCCGCGATCAATTTCATTTTCACTTTTTTCGAATTGGGAAGAATCGGGAAAATTGTGGTCAATTCTGCATAGGAAACCACAATGTCAAACTGTTTACTCGCTTCACTTTCTTTCAATCCGGTACCGCCTACAAACAGGTCTTCCACTTTGGTGGCGGCTCCATTGAAGAAGCCCTGATAGCGCCGATCATCCCCGATGAAATTTTTAGCCAGCATCCGAGTCATAGGAACCGCGTTGGTTGCCAATTTCCCCGGCACAACTTCTCCGGTAATGCCGCTTGTAAATTGGACACAGTCCCCCACTGCGTATACATCCTTGATGTTGGTTTCCATTTTATTATTGACAACAATGCCCTGTTTCCCGATCTCCAGTGGCGTGTCAGTAAATAGGTCGGTGCGGGCTCTCATGCCAACAGAAAAGACAACAATACCCCGTGGGGTACCACTATTTTCTCCAGGCTCTCCAAGGAAATTTGTTGTCTGCTTCCGCAAGGTTTGGTAATACGTGGGGCGTCATATCCACAAGATGGCATCCATTTGTGACCTTGTTGAGAGCCTGGGCCACTTCAATGCCGATGGCACCTGCACCGACTACGACTGCGTGCTCAATGTTATACTTTTCAATGGTTTCCGTGAGGTCGCAGAGGTGTTTCCCTGTTTTAAATACAAAAACACCTTTTGCATTCACTCCGGGGATGGGAGGCAAAATGGGATCTGCGCCTGTTGCAATAACCAGCGATTGATAGCCGTAGATTTCTCCGTCTTCAGTTGTGACCGTTTTGCTATCGAAATCGACTTGGGTAACTGCTGTGTGGATCAGGTCTGCCCCCGATGTGGTTACAAGGTCATCGCTTTTGAAAGATTTTTCAAGGGGAATATCATGTTCAATGACATACGGCATCGCGCAATAGATCATGGAAAACTTTTCCGGCCGGATGACGGCGACTTTTTTAACTTTTCCAAGGTTTTTTGCCAGGGTAATGCCTGCGGGCCCGCCACCGATGGTCACAATATCATATTTCTTCATTCCGTTCTCCTTTGTAAAACTGTTCCGTCGACAACCGTGTTTTGGAAACTCGGTTGACGCACATTTCTCTGAATATGGTACCAGAAAGTTTATCGGAAAGTGTCAAATAAAAGTGCTTGAACTTCAAAAACATAAAAATTAGAATCAAAGTGTATCTAAATGCAAATGCAAAGGATAAGAAATTTAGAATGTATGAATATACCGGGAGGTGAAAATGAGCAAACCGTTTTTGAGCCTTGGTGTGATTGAGAAACCCAGGAAGGATTTCGAGATTTTTATCGGAACCCTGAAGCAACATATTGATGCACTGAAGGGATACGCCCTGGGGGGTGTGCATCGATGGTCGCCCCAGGCATTTTCCTTTGAGTTTCATCATGACAAACTGAACCGCACACTTCTTTCCCATGGATGGGCCAATGTGTATATGCTGCCGCTTTTTAAGGTAGGCGTTTACCTCCAGGGAGAAACGGTTCACATAAATCTGCGGCAACCATCCTACTACATGGACCTTCTCGGGGATAATCTCGACGGGGAAGCAAGGTACGAAGTGGAAGTGCTGTTTGCTGATTTCAA
>CBEUWV010000204.1:0-4188 GCA_965546895.1 uncultured bacterium | reverse complement strand
AGAGTGTTATGGCAATGGAAATCCACACCTTCACAGCAACTCCATCTTTCATTCCAGGGGTATATTTCCACTTCTTTACAGTTTCAACCACTCGACGTTCTGCCATTTTTCCATTGCGACCGACTGAGGACAAACCAGTAATTACTTTGACAGTTGTGGTATTACCATTCTCGTCAATTAACGCCATCATGGTCATGGCACCTCGAACGTGCCACGAGGGACTGATCTTCGGGGCTTTCTTAAAAATCACCTTAGGCGCCACATCAACTTGATCCAAACCAACGACCTGGCCGTACAGTGCCTTTTTTTCAGCTTCCAGTTTTTTCTGTTCCGCAAGCTTTTTCTGCCTGGCCTCTTCTTCCTGCTTTTTCTTCAGTTCTTCCTGTTTTTTCTTCTCAGCCAGAGCGGCTTCTTTCTTCTGTTTCTCAGCTTCCTGCTGCTTTTTCAACAAAGCTTCCTTTTTACGGGTTTCATTTTCAATCCGCTTTTTCTCCTGCTCTGCTTTACGAATCTGTTCCATCTGTCTTTTCTTTTCTGCTTCTACTCGTTTCATCAATATCGCCTTGGCTTTCTGGTCCGCTTCTTTCTGCACTTCCCCCATGATCTTCTTAACCTGAGCATCCATGTCTGATCTCATCTTGGCTATTTCTTCGTTCTTCTTTTTTTCCAGTTCTTTCTGCTTTGCAATTTCCTCAGTCATTTTCTGCTGTGCAAGAAGACTTTTCTTCTCAGCCTGTTTCTTCTGGATGAAAAAATACCCACCAGCAACTACCACGATAACAACTATGGCTATTAGCCCCAATATCAGGCCCTTGGACATCTTTTTTGCTTCTCCGAAGCCTTCTCCGCCACTGACGAAATATCCTGCATAGTTTGCCGTCTTTTCCATATCCAGCAACTTCGCAGACTGTTCGCTCTGTTCCCGATACAATGAGTGCATGAAAAAAGCCAGATTAAACGTTGTCGGGGAATAGTCACCTGAGAAAATCAGATTTTCAAGCACTTCATTGAATTCCTGAACACTCTTGTACCCACCGTTAATATCCAATGCCTTAACAAGAATATCCTTAACATCATCGGGTATCGGCTCATCACCAAAGGAAGACGAACCCAGCACCGCGCTATCCAACTTACCTTTGATATCAGCGGGTAAATTCCCGCCTTCCAGGAAAGATTTGCCCGTCAACAGCTTGTAAATAATTGCTCCGATGGAAAACACATCATGGATCTGTCCACCCTTGCCATTTTTCCATACTTCCGGGTGAATATAATCCATAAAAGCTGCCTTTCGTTCCGGATTCTGATTCAGCAAAGACGGCATCAAAGGAGCCGTTAACATGTCATAGAGTTTAACATCTCCTTCAAACGAAAGATGGATACTGGATGGGCTCAGAAATCCATATGTACTTCCCTTCTCGTAACAATAAGCCAGAGCAGCTGATGTTTTGCTGGCAATCAGGAGGACATGATCAATGGAGAAAGGGAACCCCTCTTCAGTACTCCTGTTAATGGCCTCATCCAGAAATTTACCATCGGCAAATTCGAGAATCGATATATACTCATCATCAATCTGCTGCACTTCTTCAACTGAGGCGATGAATGCACCATTCAGTTTGGAAACAATCCTGAACTGGTTGCCAAGTGCTTTGAAAAAAGTCTGGAATCCGGTCAAACCGTTATCAAAACGATTGACAAAAACAAATTTGTCAAAAGCACCATCCGGAGCTACTATGCCCCGATGCATGGTTCCCACCGTGTTCTCCCTCATTTTTTCTGAAACAATGTAATCTCCCAACACCTGATAATCAGCCATGTTAAACTCCTTTAAAAATAGTCACAAAAAGGTTGCTTTCATCATACCAAGGGTGGAAAGGCCTGTCAACTGGGACCCGTTCTCAAAATGGGCTTATTTTGCACATTAAACCGACAAATTGATGAATAATTTTGTTGGGGATAACAAAAATTGTCATTTTTTTAACACTCTGGTTTGTTTTTCTGAAAAACAATCACTTTCTGATTCGGATGAAGCACAGTTTTTTGTTTCCAACCCGCCTCTCATTGAGAACATCCAGTCCTATCCCCATCCGTTCCAGTCTTTTGGTCCATGTCTGGCTCAAGATACCGTAAGAATCCGGGGTTTTTTTCAAATAGGAGATAAACGCTGCAATGTTATCGGATTCAGAGATGCCTGGAAATTCAACCAGATTCCTGTCTCCATAAAAAACATGAGCGGATCGATATTGCGCAATCGCTATCTTACTCTTATCACTTAGAAACGTCATATTCTTTTGGACAAAAGATCGAACAGAATTGTTCTGATTAATCACCGGTGTTGCCCAGTATCCGATAACCAGAAACAGCATTAGCTGAGCAACGATTATGGGAACAATAGGACGGCTTCGCTGGAACAAAATCCATAGCCCCGCAGCCATGCAGAACACGCCAGGTAGAGTCAACGAAACAGAGGCCGTACCCGGAAAAGAAAGAGATCTTTTTACAATCAGTGCAACGCCCAGCAGTCCGTAGACTAAAGCCACAGTTTTCACCGGAATTGAAAACCACCTCCCTTTCACCTGGTCACGTAAAAACACTGCTACTAAAATTGCCGCAGCCGGGTATAGAGGAAGGATATATAACCCCCGCTTTCCCATCGGAATTGAAAAGAACAAAATCACAAAAAAGAACCATGAAAAGAGGTATTTTTCCGTATTGGAAAACGACATTTTCCTGAACTTGAGAATGATCAGTGAGATAAGAAATGGGCTCCACGGAAAAAAATCATAGAGGATGACTTTGAAAAAATAGTATACCGGCTGATAGTGGTGCCAGGAATTTGCAAATCGCACCACCGTCTGTTTAAACAATATGTTCTGTAGATACGCAGACTCGCCGGCATGCAGTCCCTGAATAATGAGAAGCACCAGCCAGCAGCCCACAATTCCGAGAAATGAAAGGATTCCACCTGCACTGAACAGCTCCCGGTATCGCCCCTTCCCCGACCATCGACGGTATACAAGCATCCCGCCCACCGGAAGAATAAAACCCACGGGTCCCTTGGCAAGAGTTGCCAGCGCCATCGCAATCCACGCAAGCACTACATTCCGCTTTCCACCGCCGGTTTCAAGACGGGTAAAACCATACATTGCCAAGGTTGTAAGAAACGCCAGGAGCATGTCAATCTGGGCATGAGATGCCTGCCAGAAAACCTTAAGGGATGTGGCTAATATTAAAGCCGAAAGTAGCGCGATATCTTCATCTCCGATCAAACGTCGTGCCAGAAAAAACACCAGCAGAACCAGAAAAGCGCCTGCGAGAGCGGATGGTAACAATGCGGATACTGAACTTACTCCGCCGGTGAAAAGAGATGACAGTGCAATCGTCCAGAAAAAAAGTGGCGGCTTGTCCGGGTAGGGTTTGCTATTGCGGTGGGGCATTATATAGTTACCTGAATCTATCATTTCCCTGGCGACCAGAGCAAAACGGGGCTCATCAGGTTCCCACAGGTCCCTGAGAAAAGACTGGGGGAACACTACCATAAAAAAAAGAAACGAAAGCACCAATATCTTAGTCAGTTTCACTTTGCCGAGCTTCCCTCCACCGAAGTATAATGTTCCGTGTATACACGACCAGCCCACTGGCCTGTCCAAGAATAAAAACCGGGTCTCTCTGACACACAGCGTATATTGTCAACAGCAAGCCCCCACTGAAACTCAAATACCAGAATGCCATCGGAATGACGCTTCGCCCCTGTTTTTCACTGGCAATCCACTGAACTATGAACCGGGAGGCAAAAATACCCTGCGCCACAAAACCAAGCGTATAGATCAAAGTCTGGGTACTCACTCCTCACTCCCTTTGAAGCTTCCTTCACCCACTTTCCAGTTCAACACCCGTTTCAGCATCCATCGTACAGCCAGCGTGTCATGAAAGCCAACAAAAGCTCGATTTAAGACGCCATACTTGGAAACCCCAAGGGTACGTTCCCTGTGATTCACCGGCATTTCTGTAATCCTGAACCCCTTCATCCTTACCAGTGTGGGGAAAAACCTGTGCAATCCGTTGAAGCCGGGAATCTCAGCCACACATTCCCGTTTCATCACTCGGATTGAACAACCCACATCACTGACCTGTTCTCTCGTCAACCAGTTGCGAAAACCATTTCCAATCTTTGAGGACAGTTTGCGGATC